>CAJUOD010000030.1 GCA_910587875.1 uncultured Oscillibacter sp.
ACCGGCCTGGAGCCCAGCACCCAGTACCTCCTGTACCTGGTGGGCACGGACGTGCCCGGCAACCCGGAGGAACGGGTCCTGTGCTACACCTTCACCACCACGCCGCCCAATCCCCCGGCCATCAAAATCGAACCCGGCGGAACCACCGCCACCCTCCATTTCCGGACTCCCATTATTAATGAAACCGACAAGGAAGAACCGATGGAGTCCGTCATGGCCGGCGTGCTGGTCCAGAGAGACTGGTTCTCCAGCAACCCCAACAGCATCTTCAATCAGCGCATGAGCAACTATCTGGACGCCGGGAAATCCCTTCCCCCCAACTTCCCCGCCGACGGCTCGATTCTCCAGGCCATGTGGTATGACGACGGCACCAAATCGGGCCTCAGCGCCTTCGACTCCTGCGCCAACACAAGCGCCAAGGAGCAGGTCAGCAAAATCATCACCGAAACCTATATCAGTATCTTCCGTATTGGCGACCGATACGCCTACTATGATCCTCCGGTGAACGACCTCAACGGCACGGGCCGGGGCTACACGGACAAGGACCTCACCTTCAACCTGACGGACAGCAGCGAATACCTGCTCCTGGTCGTGGCCAGGGGAGTCAACTCCGACGCCCTGGGTTTCCGGGCCTCTTGGACCTACCAGAACGTACAAGACGCTTACCTGACGGTCAACTGTCCCAACGGTCCGGTGGTAACCGACCCCGACGCCTCCGCCGAGGGCAAATTCACCGGCACGGTGTATCTCACCTTCGGCGATTTCCTGAGATACCGGGAACGTCAGGAGTCGGACAGCTCCTCCGGCGAGCTGCCGAAGCGGTTCCCCATCGACACCTGCTGGCTGAACCATTCCCTGCACATGAACGATAACCTGAATCACGTGGGAGACAATGGCTTCACCAACCTGGGCTCCTTCGCGCAGCTTGGCAGCGGGGTCACACTGAGTAAACCCGCCCTGAGCCCCATGACCAATCCAAACCACGGCGCGGAGCTGACCAACTTCATGGAGTTTGAGCTGAAGGAGGTGCGTTCCGGCGGCCTCATCATCGACCTGGGCGACCGGATCATCGGCGCGAACACGGTGAACCGGCCCGGCTTCCCCAGACTGATTATCTCTATTCACCAGGACCGCGACGGCACATGGTATTTGCAGTATTGCGACGACGCAACCGTGGACTGGACCAAGTAAACCCGGCAGATTTCTCCCCCACGAGGGCGGGCGCTACCGCCCGCCCTCGTTTCGTGTTTCTCAAAAAGGAGTGTATGCTTTATGAAATCTCAAACCTTCCGCCGGGCCGGGTCCTTGCTGCTGGCCCTGGCGCTGTCCCTCTCCCTGCTGACGGTACCGGCGGCGGCGGAGGATCCGGACCGCATCTTCAAAGTTGAAATGCTCCAAGGCAGCCTGGCCCTGAAGAGAGGGGAGACCGGCACCCTCCAGGTCCAGGTTGACGGCGACAATCCGGCGGGAAAGACCGTCTCCTGGAGCAGCGATTCCAGCGCCGTCACGGTCCCCGCCTCCTCCACCACCAACAGCGCGGGAGAGGCGTCGGTCACGGTCACCGCCGCCGCCAGCGGTCAGGCCAGGATCACCGCCACAGTGGGGGACAAATCCGCCTCCTGCACCGTCACCGTCACGGTCCCCGCCACCAGGATTTCCCTGGGTGCGAGCTCCCTGACCATGGATCGGGGAGAAGAGCGGGACCTTCCCCAAGTCTACCTCACCCCGGCGGACTCCACGGAGACGGTGACGTGGGACAGCGCCGACAAAACCGTCGTGACCATTCAGGGCGGCCGCCTGTGCGCCATGGGCCCGGGGCAGACCACCGTCACCGCCACGACGAAGGACACGGGTCTGACCGCCTCCTGCACCGTCACCGTAAACGCCTTCATCCGGCCCACCGTCCCCGACGTCTCCATTGAGCTGGACCAGACGGCGGCCTCCATCCCCATCGGCTCCACCCTCACCCTGAAGGCCACGGTCACCGCCGGCGAGGACGTGAGCAAGCAGCTTTCCTGGGACTCCACCAGCAGCCGGGTCCGGGTGGACTGGAGCCCCATCGACTCCAGCGTGGCCACGGTCTCCCTCTACAACGCCAAGGCCGGGGACATGGCCACCATCATCGCCACCTCGGAGGCGAACCCCGCCGTCACAGCCACCTGCGTCGTCCGGGTGGTGGGCTCCCTGCCCCCCAAGGTCACGGACGTGATCATCACCACCCGGGCCACCAACGACGGGCAGACCTACATCGACATGGGCGACCAGCCCGTTTTCGAGGCCCAGGCCGAGCCCTCCACCGCCACGGAAGAGGACCGGCGGATCACCTGGACCTCCAGCAACCCCTCCATCGCCTCCATTGACCGCAACACCGGGAAAATCACCCCCCGCGCCCCCGGCGAGGCCACCATCACCGCCCAGGCGGGCGGGTCCGAGGGTCCCACCGCCGAGCGGAAGATCGAGGTCTCCGGCCTGCTGCTGAACTACGTGAAGAAATCCACCTCCGGCGGCAAGGGCGAGACCATCCCCCTCCGGGAGGACACCGTGGTGGACATCTACCAGTACCGGGACATCAGCGTGGTCTACACGGCCTTTGGAAACGCCCGGAACAAGGCCATCAACTGGGAGAGCTCCAACAACACCGTGGCCCAGGTCCTGGGGGGCCGGGTCACCGGAAACTACCCCGGGGACAATGTGATCATCACGGCCTCCGCCGCGGGCACCAACTGCCAGGCCAAATTCAAGGTCCAGGTCCTGGAGGACGTGGCCCAGGCCGTCACCGTCAACATGGGCTCCGAGCCCTCCTACTCCCTCTCCGGCGTCTTGAGCCAGCTGAACGCCCGCTCTCAGGAGAAGGCCGGGGCGCCCCTGGACTGCGTGTACAGCCTGAAGGTGTCCACGAAGAACGGCGTGCTCTACTACAAGTACACCGCCCCCGAGACGCCGGGCCACGGCGTGGGCGGCACGGAGCGGTACTACTACCAGCCCACCGGACAGGGCCAGATGGCCCTGCGGGACGTGACCTTCGTCCCCCTGCCGGGCTTTGACGGCACCGCCGTGGTGGACTACAACGCCGTCTCCACCAACGGGACCACTTTCTCCGGAACCATCCGCATCGAGGCCACGACCACCGGGGACGTGAGCTACGCCACAGCGGTGGACCAGCCGGTGAAGTTCTCGGCGGAGCACTTCTCCGCCGTCTGCAAGGGCCGGACCGGCCGAGCCGTGGGCTACGTCACCTTCGGCCTGCCCTCCTCCAGCCGGGGCACCCTCTACTTTAACTACAGCCCCACCGGGCAGTACTCCCCCAAGGTGAACAACTCCACCCGCTACTATGTCTCCAGCAAGCCCACCATAGACGATATCACCTTCGTCCCCGCCAAGGGCTACGTGGGAGACGTGGATATCCCCTACCGCTGCACGGACAGCTCCGGCTCCTCCTACAGCGGCACCATCCGCGTCCGGGTCTACGGGGCCAACGGAGAGGGCAGCAGCAACGTGGAATACTCCCTGGGGCGGAACCAGCGCCGGAGCCTGAACGCCGCCGACTTCAACGACGCCTGCCAGCGGGCCACCAGCGGAACGCTGAACTACATCCGCTTCACCAGCCTGCCCGCCTCCAGCGCCGGGACGCTGTACCTGAACTACAACAGCAGCTCCAGCGCCAGGGTCGCCGCAGACCGGAGCTACTACCGAAATTCCACGCCCCGGATCTCCGACATCACCTTCGTGCCCGCCTCGGGCTACAGCGGCACCGTCACCGTCCCCTTCGCCGGGACCACCACCACCGGGGCCACCTTCTCCGGGGACCTGATCCTCCACGTGGACGAGGGCGCGGGAACGGTGCACTACAGCACCCCCAAGGGCCAGGCCGTCACCTTCTCCGCCGCCGACTTCAACGACGCCGGGCGGGGCGTCACCGGACGGACGCTGGACCATATCCGCTTCACCAGCGTCCCCGCCTCCAGCGCGGGCGTCCTGTACTACAACTACTACGATTCCTCCAGCTACCGGGTTTCCACCGGCACGGACTACTACCGCAACAGCTCCCCCTCCATCTCCAACCTCACCTTTGTCCCCGCCGGGGGCTATGTGGGCACCGTCACCATCCCCTTTACGGGCTATGACGAGGACAGCGTCCGCTTCAACGGCTCCGTCTCCATCTCCGTGGGCGGAGGCGGCGGGCAGATCATCTCCTATACCGCCGCCGCGGGCGGCTCCGTCCGCTTCAACGCCTCGGACTTCAACAGCGCCTGCCGCAGCGCCACCGGAGAGGCCTTAAGCTACGTCCGCTTCGACCTCCCCTCCTCCCAGTACGGCACGCTCTACCACCAGTACAACAGCGCCGGGCGCACCGGAAACGCCGTCTCCAGCGGCACGGGGTACTACTACTCCAACAACAGCCGCCTGGTGGGCGACGTGAGCTTCGCCGCGTCCTCCTCCGCCTCCGGCACCGTCACCTTCGGCTACACGGGCTACAGCACCCAGGGGAGCTCCTTCACCGGCACGGTGGAGGTTACCATCTCCGGCTCCGCCGCCACCAGCTCCGTCATCCGCTACACCGGCAGCGCCGCCAACCCCATCCCCTTCCGGGGCGCGGACTTCCAGAACGCCTGCCAGGCGGCCCTGGGGAATCCCCTGTCCTACGTCCAGTTCAACACCCTGCCCTACGCCGGGCGGCTCTACCAGAGCTACAGCGGCCCCGCCCGGACGGGCACCGCCGTCAACAGCACCGCCCACTACAGCGCCTCTCAGCTGAGCCAAATCAGCTACGTGCCCAAGGCGGAATACCAGGGGACCCTGACCGTCGGCTACACCGCCTACGATACCCAGGGCGGCAGCCACTCCAGCACCGTGGAGCTCCAGCTCTCCAACAGCTACTGCTCCGCCACCTTCGCGGACACCGCCAGCGGCTGGGACTGGGCGAAGCCCTCCATTGAGTACCTCCGCTCCAGCGGCATCACCAACGGATACGGGAACAACACCTACCGTCCCGGACAGTCCATCAGCCGGGGAGAGTTCACCCTGATGATCTGCCGGGCCTTCCAGTTCCCCACCGGGGGCTCCTCCGGCTTCCCGGACGTGCCGGCCAGCAGCACCTACGCCGGGGCCGTGGCCTCCGCCCGGGATCTTGGCATCGTCCAGGGGAACAACGGCCGTTTCCAGCCCGACCGGCCCATCACCCGCCAGAGCGCCATGACCATGATCTGCCGGGCCATCGAGGCGGCGGGCCAGTCCCTGCCCGCGGCGGACGCCGGGCTTCTCTCCGCCTATGCCGACGGGGCCCAGGTCTCCGCCTTCGCCCGGCCCTCCGTGGCCGCCCTGGTCCAGATGGGGGCCGTCCGGGGGAACACCTCCTCCCGGCTCAACCCCGGCGCGGCCATCAGCCGGGCGGAAATGGCCGTCATCCTGCACCGGGTACTGACCCGCTGACAAGGAGGCAAGCGCCATGTCTTTCTTCAAATCTCTCTTTAAGAAGGAGGAGCCCGCCCCCGCCGTCCTCCTGGACGACTTTTCCGACCTCTACAACGGCATGAAGGTGGAGGTCCTCACCCCCGCCAACGCCCTGATCTTCGTGGGGCGCATCCGACTCCGCACCGGAGACGAGGTGGACATCCTGGGAGAGTCCGGGGGCTTCCTCCCCCGGGCCCTGTACAACCAGCGGGTCAAGCTCCGCTGCTTCCAGCGGGACGGGGACACCTTCACCCTCAACGGCACCGTGGGCCCCAACGACCCCAAGTTCTGGCGCATCGAGAAGCTCCAGTCCCTCCAGAGCGGGGAGAACCGCAGCTTCTTCCGCCAGAACACCGGAGTGGACGGACAGGTCCTCACCGCCTCCGGGCAGAAGTACCCCTGCAAGGTCCTGGACGTCAGCGCCGGGGGCGCCCGGGTCCTGACCACCAAGCTCTTCCAGCTGGAGACCACCTTCCAGCTGGAAGCCGAGCTCCTCCCTACGGAGGAGCCCTTCACCCTCACCTGCAAGGTGAAGCGCACCTCCGTGCGGGCCCAGACCGCCAGCCCCATGAAGAAGTTCGAGTACGGCTGTCAGTTCGTGGACGTTCCTCCCCGGGAGCAGGAGCGCCTGCTCCAGGTCATTTTCACCCTCCAGAGGAAGACCCTCCAGGCCCGGCGGGAGCAGTGACCGGCTCTGTCAAATCGCAAAGAGGAAGCGGCTTGCGCCGCTTCCTCTTTTTTTGCCCAGGCTTCTAAATTTTTCCAATTCCGGGAATACTCGCCTGGAGGAAAGGAGGATCCCCCATGCGCGTCACGTTTTCCCAATTCTGCTCCATCGGCCCGGAGGCCCGGGAGGCCCTGCGCCGCCGGGTGGACGAGCTGGGCCGCCAGGGCCGGAGCTATGAGTTCCCCGACTGCGAGCTGCCGGAGGGCTGCGTCCCCCGCCGGGCCGTCCTGGGCTTCCTGGCCCGGGACCGGGGGTATCTGCTCTACTGGCGGCCCGCCGTGGCCTACCGGGGCCGGAGCCCGGTGCTGGCCGCCCTCTTCGCCCGGAGCGTCTGGCGCTTCGACAGCTACGAGACCCTGACGGCCCGCCTGATCTCCCTCCGGCGGGAGGCGGAGGGCCCGGCGGCGGCGCCCGCCTTTACCCCCTCTCCCGCCTCCCCCTGGCCCCCGCTCTACCTCAAGCTCCGGGCGGAGCTGGAGCGGCAGGTCCTGGGCCAGCCCCGGGCGGTGGAGGCCGCGGCCTTCCGGCTCTACAGCCACGCGGGGAAGCGGAATCCCGCCCGGCCCCTGTCCCTCATCTTCCACGGCCCCACGGGCGTGGGCAAGTCGGAGCTGGGGAAGGCCCTGGCCCCGGCCCTGGAGCGCTGCTGCGGGCGGCCCTATCAATTTGTCTGGACGGAGCTGAACACCTTCACCGAGGCCCACTCCGTCCACCGGCTCATCGGCGCGCCGCCGGGCTATGTGGGCTACGAGGACCAGCCCGTTTTCGAGGCCGTGCGCCGGGAGCCCTGCACCGTCTTCCTGTTCGACGAGCTGGAGAAGGCCCACCCGGAGGTGCTGAAGGTCTTCATGTCCATTCTGGACGAGGGCCGCTGCACCGCCCGGCGGCCCGACGAGGGGGGAAGCCGGGAGCTGGACTTCCGCCGCTGCGTCCTTGTTTTCACCACCAACGCGGACCTGACGGCGGCGGGAGGGCGTCCCCTGGGCTTCGCCCAGGACCGCCCCGCCCCCCGGGAGGAGGCCATGGAGCCGGGAGCGCCCGCCGGTCCGGCGGAGCTGGCGGAGCGCCTCTTCCGGGAAACGGAAGAAGCACGCCGGGCGATGGTGCGCCTCGGCGTGCTTCGGGAAATCGCGGGCCGCTTCAGCGGCGTCATCGGCTTCCACGCCCTGGATGAGGAGGCGCGGCGGGCCGTCACCGTCAAGCAGATCATGGCCCTGGGCCGGGAGTACGGCGTGGACGTGGTCCAGGTGGCCCCGGACACCGCCCGGGCGCTGACGCCGGGGCGGGAGGACGCCCTCTCCGTCCGGTCCTCCGCCGCCGTGCTGGAGGCCCTGCTGGCCCCCCTGCTGGCTGGAACGGCGGGCCGGACGGCCTGCCGCCTGGCGGGGCTTCCCGGGAGTCTTCGGCTGCTGCCGGCTTACTCCCAGTCCAGCTCCACCACGGCGTTGGCTTCCTCGTCCAGCTTGTAGAGCTTGCCGTCCGTGGACAGGAAGTAGCCTCCCATGAACTGGTTGTTCTTGTCGTAGATGTTCACCCGGGTGCTGATGGACCCGGCGATGCGGAAGGAGCCCTCCTGCGGGATGAGCTTGTAGGCCTCCATAGACTCGCCGGGCAGGCCCAGCTTGGAGGGATGGAGGCTCTCCAGGTCCGCCAGGCCCTTTCTGGGGGCGGCGGCCGCGGGCGTTTCCGGCTTCGGGTCGTGAACCCGGCCCTCCGGCATATCCAGGAGCACGGAGCAGTTGTTCCCCTCCCAGCTCAACAGCAGGGACTGGACCCCGCCGCCGGAGCCGTCCTCCGCCTTGGGCATGTTCCGGGCCAGCTGGACGGAGCCCCTGGCGCCGTACTCCTCCGGCGGGTCGATTCTCAGCAGCGTCTCGTCTACCACGGAGAAGCCCGCGTCCTCAGTGCTCATCACCGCCGTGTAGGCGGAGATCAGCCCGGCGGGGTTCTTCAGCCCCTCGTAGCGGTAGAGGGTCCTGGTGAAGCCCGGTTCCTCCTCCGCCTCCTGGGCGGGGGCCTCTTCCTTGCCCTCCTCCTCCTGGGATTCGCCTTCCTTGGACTCGCCGTCCTCGGCGTCCTCCTCAGGCTCCGGGGCGGGCTCCGGCGGGACCTCCTCCTGGTAGACCAGCACCTCGTCCCCCCAGACCGGCAGGGCCGTGATAGGAGCCTCGTTCAGCAGGTATTCCATGGGGATGGCAATGGGCTCCTGCGGGACCTCTTCCTCCTCGCCGCCGCCTCTTAGGAAGAAGAACCACACGCCTCCGCCAATCGCCGCGACCAGCACGGGGATCAGAATGAGGATGAGCTTTTTCTTGCCCTTCTTCTTTTTGCCGCCCTCGGCCTCTTCTCCCCCTTCGCCGCCCCCGGTCTTGGAGGCGGCCTTCGCCGCGGCCTTGGCCTTTTTCTCGGCGGCCTTCTGGGCGGCCTGCTGGGCTTTCTTCGTGGCCTGCTCCGCCTTCTTGGTGTGCTTCGCCGCCTTTTTCTCGGCGGCCTTCGCCACCTGGGCGGCCTTTTTTTCGGCCAGCGCCGCCTGCTTCTGCTTGGCGGCCTCGGCCTTTTTCCCGGCGAGCTCTACCTGCTTGGCGGCCTTCGCCGCCTTGCGTTCGGCCCTTTGGATGATCTTATCAGCCTTATCCTGTTTCAACGCTTCACTCTCCTACCTATACTCAAGCGGTCCGCCCTCAGCGGATGGTGATGGAGTCCCGGTCCTTCACCGCCTGGCTGAAACCGCATTCCTCGCCGTTTACCGCCAGGCGCACGGGGCCCTCCAGCTTCTCGAAGTCCACGCCGGAGCGCTCCAGCAGGTCCATGACATAATAGGGCTGGCCGTTCTCCTTGGGCGGCAGGACCATGGGCTTGCCGTTCAGGAGGATCTCCACCTCCCGCTTGCGGATGAGGGGCTTCACCGGCCTGGGGGGCTCGGGAGGGGCCTCTTTTACCGGCTCTGCCTCCGGCGCCTCCGGCTTGGGTTCCTCCGCGGGAGGCGGCGCGGGACTCTCCGGCTCCTCCGGCGGGGCCGGGGGCTCCTCCGGCTGGACGGGCAGAGGCGGGATCAGGCCCGCCGGGCCCTCCAGGGTCAGAATCACATCTCCCTGGCGCAGGGGGGCCTTCAGGTCGCCCTCCCGGTTATTCAGCAGCACCCGGCCGGAGAAGTCCTTCCCCAGCAGCTCGCCCAGGGTCCTGGCGGCGTCCTGGCCGCCGCGGGCGGGCTGGAAGCGGATGCTGTCCCCGGCGTGGACCACCGCGTTGATGGCCGCCTCCTCCCCGTTGACCCGGAGGATGGCGGGGGCGGCGGGCTCGCCCCGGAGGACCATGCGCCGCCCGTTGAGGGTCACGCCCAGGTTCTTCCCGGAGCGGCCCAGCATGTCGGCGTAGGTGTAGCCGTTCATCAATAGGATGTCCCGGACCGTCAGCGTCCCGCTGCGGAAGAGCTTGGCGGTCTCCCCGTTCAGGGTGATGACATAGCTGTCGTTCAGCAGGCCCAGGGCCGCCGAGATGGCGATGCCCAAGGGCGTGGCGTACTCAGGGTTGTTCAGGTCGATTTCGTCGGCAAAGGCGCTTTTGGCGAAGTTGTTCCCGGCGATGGCCACCCGGCGCTCGTCCATGCCCAAGCTCTGGGCCACCTTCTCCCGGAGGCCGTCCAGCTTGCTGCCGCCCCCCGCCAGGAACAGCGCCGAGGGCGCGCCGCCGTTAAGCTCCGAGACCTGGGCGGCGATGGCCTCCGCCAGGCGGCCCATGGGCTCCTGGATGGCGGCGTGGATGTCCTCAAAGGCCGCCGTGTTCTCCAGACCCAGGATGTCCGTGTAATGGGCGTCCTCCCCGGGGCGGAGATTCCGCTTGATTGTCTCGGCGGTCTGGAAGTCCACCAGGAAGGTCCGCATAATCGCCTCGGTGATTTCGTCTCCGGCGATGGTCGCCATGGTGTATCCGGTGACGCTGCCGTCCCGGCAGACGGCGATATCCGTGGTCCCCGCGCCGATGTCCACCAGCGCCAGGTTCAAAAGCCGCAGCTCCACGGGAATGGCGGCGTTCATGGCGGCAATGGGCTCCAGCGTCAGGCTGGCGACCTGGAGACCCGCCGTCCGCATGGCGGCGTACAGGCTCTCCACCACCTCTCCGGGCAGGAAGGTCGCCACCACGTCGGCCTCCGCCTTCTGTCCGCTGTGGTCCAGCAGGGAGGCCAGGGGATAGTTGTCCAGCCGGTACTGGGCCACGGTGTAGCCCACCATGAAGAACTGCCGCCGGACCTCGTCCTCCATCTGCAGGGCCTCCTCGGCGGCGGAGAGGGCCCCCGCCTCCAGGCGGCTGATGGTCTCGGCGCTGATGGTCTTCTCCTGGCTGATGTCCATGGTGAAGCTGCCGCTCTGGGTCCGCAGGGCCCGCCCGGCGGCGGCCACGCAGACCCGCTCCAGGCGGACGCCCAGGCGTTCCTCCAGGCGGTCCGTCACCATCCGGGCCAGAGCGCCCACCTGGTGGATGTTGTCGATCTGCCCGTCCAGCATGGCGCGGCTCCCGTGCTCCGCCATCTCGATGTCCAGGGCCTTGAACCGGCCCCCGGAGGGCCTGCCCACAACGCCCACGACGCTGCGGGTCCCGATATCCAGGGCGAAAATCAGGTCCCGCTCCTGGGCTCTCAAATCCTTCATCATGAGACGCTCCTTTCCCTGCCTCGTGAGAGGCGCAAATGATGCCAGAAAGCGGCACCGAACCGCCTTCTGGCATCATGGCAGGGGACTTGCCAGCGCGGGATGGCGCGAGCGATCCTGCGTTCATTCCGTGTCCATGGCAGCCCGCGCCTTACATTGGCCGGGCCCGCCCGGCGGGAAACCGCTTAGTACTTGCTGAAGGCGCTTCCGCCGCCGGCGTAACCGGCGTCATAGGAATCGCCGGCGCTCTCCTCGGAGTAGGCGGGAGCGCTGTAGCTGGTGGAGCCGCTGTCGTTGCGGAGGCGGAACTTGCTCAGCAGGTCCTTCATCAGGCTGGCCTGGCTGCTCAGCTCCTCGCTGGCCGCGGCGGACTGCTCGGAGGTGGCGGAGTTGGTCTGCACCACGCTGGAGATCTGGTCGATGCCCTCGGTGACCTGGGCAATGGCCTCGGCCTCTTCCTCGACGGCCTGGGCGATCTCCTGAAGGGCGTTCATGGACTCGTTGGTGGCCTCCACCGTTTTATCCAGGGACGTGGAGACGCGGTTCACGATTTCGCTGCCGTCCTGAACGAAGGTGATGGAGTTGTCAATCAGTTCCTTAGTCGCCTTGGCGGCCTGGTCGGACTTGGTGGCCAGGTTCCGCACCTCGTCGGCCACGACCGCGAAGCCCTTGCCGGCGCTGCCAGCCCGGGCGGCCTCCACGGCGGCGTTCAGGGCCAGAATGTTGGTCTGGAAGGCAATGTCCTCAATCGTCTTGATGATGCGGCCGATCTCCTGGGAGGAGCTGGAGATTTTCTCCATAGCCTTGACCATTTCGTCCATATGCGCGGCGCTCTCCCGCAGACGCTGGCCGGCGTTCTTGGAGTGGTCCATGGCCTCTTCGCTCCGCTTGGCGTTGCTCTGGGCCTTGGAGGAGATATCGGCAATAGTGGCGGACAGCTCCTGGACGGCGCTGGCCTGCTCCGTCGCGCCCTGGGCCAAAGCCTGAGCGCCGGTAGACACCTGGTCGGAGCCGGAGGAAACCTGCTCGCCGCTGAGGCTGATCTGGGTCAGGGTGTCGCTGAGGCTGCGGTTGATCACCCGGATGGACTTGAGCATGTCGGCCAGCTCGCCCACATAGTACTGCTCGGCCTCGGTGCGGCAGTTGAAGTTGCCGCCGCCCATCTCCTCCAGGAGGCGGCAGGCGTCCTTAATGACGCTGTCCAATACCTTCTGGCTGGTCCGCAGGGCGTCGCACATCTCGCCCAGCTCGCTCTTGCTCTCATAGTCCACGGGGATATCCAGCTTGCCCTCGCTGAAGCCCACCAGGGCGGCCCGGACCTTCTCCGTGGGAACCACAATGCTCTTGATGATGATCAGGGCTAGCCGGAGGACCACCACGGTGGCGATGACCATGGCCACCACAATGCAGATCATCGCGATGTTGGACACCGTGCTCTGCCGCTTGATGATGGCCTGCTGCTCCGACTGGAGCTTGGCGGCCAGCGCGTCGCCGGCGGAGGCCATCTGATTCAGAACGGGGGTGCAGTCCTTGACCAGCATCTCGGCCGCCTGCTGCTGGCTGGTGCGGGCCGTCTGGCCGATGGTAGTGGCCTCCTTCTCCCAGCTCTGCACCAGATTGATGAAGGCGTTCAGCTCAGTCTTGTCGTCCAGAGGATAGGTATTGGACAGCTCGGTCAGCTGGGCGCTCAGCTCACTGATTTTACTGTTCGTGGTGTCCACACTGGTCATATCGCCGGACAGCACCGCGTCCCGCAGATTCCGGGCGGCGATGTTGTAGTCGATGCGGCACTCGGACACCAGCTCATTGGACGCCACATACTGGTCCAAAATGTCGGTGTACTGCCCCTTCTGCATCGCCATCAGGATCAGAGACACGATAATGATGACCGCGGAAACAACGATGGTAATCCCAAAGCCCATGATCAGGCTCTTCCTGATCTTCATGTTTTTTATCATTTCCTGCTTCCTCCTCGTTTTCGTTGAATGCGTCAAGATTTCTTTTATTCTAATCGGCTCCACGCGGCTCTCAAACCACGTCGCCGTATCTTCCCTTCTCGACGTCGCCGAAGATCTTTCCGTCCACCAGCGTAATCACCCGCCGCCGCATGATGTTCACATACCGGCTGGCGTGGGTCGCCATGATGACGGTGGTTCCCTTCCGGTTGACCTCCTGCAGAAGCTGGAACATATCCCAGATGTTGTCGTCGTCCAGGTTCGCCGTGATCTCGTCCAGCACCAGGATGGGGGGGCTGTTGATGAGGGCCCGGGCCAGCTCCACCCGGCGGCACTCCCCGATGGACATCTCCACGGGATACCGGGCCTCCACGCCCCGCATGCCCACCAGGCCCAGCACCTTTTTCACCCGGAGGTCTATGTGCTTCCCGCTCTCAAAGCGGCGGCGGCCCACCTGGGCGGCTACCCAGAGGTTCTCCTCCACGGTCATCTTCCGGATGAGGCTGTGCTCCTGCTGGACCTTGCCGAAGAGGATAGCCATGCGGTTCTGGCTCCAGGGGATCAGCTTGGAGAGGTCCTTGTTGTCCAGGCACACCGTGCCCTTGTCGGGCTTGAGCTTCCCGGAGATCAGGTCCAGCAGCGTGCTCTTTCCCGCGCCGCTGCTGCCGACCAGGAAGACGAACTCCCCCTGCCGGATGGTCAGGTTGATGTCCTCCACGCCGACCTCGTACTTCTTGCCCTTTTGTTCCTTCTGCTGGCGGCGGTCCAGCTTATAGTTCTTTGTTACGTTTTCCAGCGTAATCGTGGGCATACTCTGCGCTCCCGTAGTCTCGAATCATGCCTCGGCGGAAGGGAAATTTTCCCCCCTGCCGGGCTTTCCCCGTCCATACGCACGCAAAGGCGGGACCCCGGCCGGTCCGGCCGGGTCCCGGCTTTTGCGCCTTATTGGTAAATGGACTTTCCTCTCGCCAGCTTGCGGTTGACCACCCGGTCCAGGTCCACAAGCTGCCTCAAGACCCGTTGGTTCGCGCTCACCTGCGCCGTCAGCGGGCTTTCCTCCGCCCGCTCGGACTCGGCGCCCTTCAGCAGGGCGGCCAGCCGGGCGGCGTCGTCCGCCGACAGGGACCGGCGCTGTTCCTCCAGGGCCTGGTGGGCCTGGGCCAGCTTGTCGGTGGGCTCCTGCCGCATGGAGACCAGCATCTGCGTCGAGATCTCGTCGTCGCGGTCCACCGAGTCCGCCAGCTGGCGGGTCAGGTCCAGGGCCTCGTTCAGCGCGGCGTAAATTCGTTTCAGCTGCACGTGGGCGTCCATCAGCGCCGATGCTTCCATTTTATCCCTACTTTCCCGAGTCTCCGCTCTTCTGCGCCTGGCGGAAGGCGTCCCGCAGCTCGCCCACCATGCCCTTCACGTGGGTCAGGACTTCCTTGCGGCGGCCGATCTTCGCCCGGCCCAGTTCATAAGTAAAGTACTCGTACAGCTGGGCCAGGTTCTTGCTGATGGGATACTGCCGGTCCAGCGTGGAGTCCAGGTAGTCGATGATGGCGACCGAACGCTCAATGGAGGCCTCATAGACGGGGTAGTTCTGCTGGTCCAGCATGAGCTCCGCCTGGGACAGGCGCTTGTACAGCTCGTCATACAGCAGCAGCAGCAGCTCCCCCTGGGTCATGGTGTTGACGCTCTGCTCCTTGTATTGCTGGTAGCCCTTCATATCCATTGCTTGTGGATCACCGCCTTTTTAAAATCAGCCGCCCATCAGCTGGGAGAAATAGGAGCTCTGGGAGTTCATCTGCTGGATCAGCTGCTCCAGCCGGGAGAACTGGCTGGTGTAGTGGTCGATTTGGTCCTCCATCTTGCTCTGCCACCGCTCGATCTGAGAGTCGATGTTGTTGAGCTCCTTTTGGATGGTGTTGTTGTACATGGTGCTGGGGGCCAGGGGAGAGCCCGCCTTTTCCACCAGCACGCCCTTGCCGCCCTCGGTCTTGCCGAAGATGTCCAGGGGCTGCTTCAGGGCCTGCATCAGGCCGTTGCTCTTGGCGCCGGACTCCACGCTGGCGGTGAACGCATCCCGGACCTTGTCCGGGTCGTTGCTCAGGGCGTCCCGGAACTTGGTCTCGTTGAATTCCAGCTGGGTCAGGCCGTTGGAATAGCTGACGGTGATGCCCGCCTCCCGGAGGGCCGCGCCGTTCTCGCCGGTCATGGAGACGGCGGAGGTCAGGCGCTGGTAGAGGGAGGCCAGGTCCCGGTCGCCGAACAGGATGCCCTGTTTGGCCTTTTCCGTCCAATTCTTGATGGCGCTCTCGCTCATGCCCTCCTCGTCCTCAGAGGTCAGGGGCTCGTAATACGCGCCGTTGGACCGCTGGGCGGGCAGGGTGGAATAGGCCTCCTTGATCTCCCGGGCCATGGCGTTGTAGTCTTCCACCATCTGCTTCACCGCGTCCACGATTTTGTCCGCGTCGGAGCTGGTCTCGAAGGTGACGCCCTCGGTATTCTTGTCCTGGATAGCCGTTTTGTTCATGACCGCCTCGCCCTTCACGGCCTGGGACACGTCCGCGTCAAACCGGAGCCGGTTCTGGGCGTCCACCCGGGCATAGACCTGGTCGCCGGCCTGGTTCGTAAAGGTCAGCTCCCCATCCGCGCCCATAGTGCCATAGACCGTCTTGCCGGTTTTTTCATCCGTGAATTCCAGCTTGCCCGCGTTTTCCGCGGCCGCCTTCTGCGTCCCCTGGAAGCTGAAGAGCAGCTTTCCGTCCTTGTCTTTCGCCTGCTCGGTTTTATACTGGATGTTTCCATCCTCGTCCGTCTGATAGCCGAAGGTCCCCTTGAGGTTGATGGTCATTCCGTCCATTTCCACGCTGTTGGAGCTCCGGGTGATCTTTCCCAGGGAGGTTCCGTTGACCGTGGCCTCGAAGATGGCGTCCTGGCCCTCCGTGCGGGTTCCCTCTTTCCGCTCGAACAGCTTGGCGGACAGGCCGTCAAACTCGACCTTGCTGGCCGCTCCGGTCTCCTTGGCGGTGAAGGTCAGCTCGTTGGTCAGCTTGGAGTAGCCCACCTTGACCGCGGAGTCCGAGTTGCTGTTCATGGCGTTCATGACCGTCTGGAGGGTGGTGTCCTTGGAGAATTTCCCCACTTCCTTGCCGTTGATCGTGAAGGAATAGAGGGTATTTCCATTGGCGTCGGTTTCAAATTCTCCGGGGATGTCTTTGCCGTCCGCGTCCTTCTTGGCCACCGCCGTCAGATCCTTGAAGCCGTCCTCGCCCAGGAGCTCGCCCAGGGTCTTTCCGGTGTTCAGGTAGCTGGTGACCCGGTCGCTCTCGCCAAAGCCCAGCATGCTCCCCTTGGTGGAGCCGGCGGCGAACGTGGAGCCCTTGGGCGCCTCGAAGGAGAGCTTGATGCCCTCCGCGCCGCTTTCCGCGTTGGCGTCCTTGACCGTCAGCTTGCCCTTCCCGAAGGCATCGTCAATATTTTTCTGGAGCGCTTCCACAAAGGCCTTGTCCCGATCCTTCCCCGTGAGCCCCTCGGCAATATCGCTCTTTCCGGGCATCTTGATGGTCTTGGTCTTCCCGTCCAGGGTAATTTCCAGGCTGGCGCCGCGATTGGGATCGGACAGGTAGTCCAGGGTCGACATCTTCGTGGTCTCAAGGGCGTCGGCGGAGAGGGTCAGGGACTTGACCTGCTTGCCGGCCTCGCTGCTGAGCTCCTGCCCGCCCAGGAGCTTTTCCTGGACGGAGCCGGTGGCGCCGCTGACATAGATGTTGTTTTTCTTCGGGTCCGTGAAGGTGATTTTGCCGTCCGAGCCCACCTCGGCCTTGACCACCTTGTCCAGCAGGTCCTTGCCCGTGTAGGTGGCGGTCCCGATGGAGACGCTCTGCTCGCTCAGCTGTTTGTTGATCTCCTCCACCAGGGCGTCGGCGTCCTTGAAGGATTTGGTCTCGTCAAAATTGACGGTCAGATAGCTGGTGGCGTTTTTCCCGCCGTAGGCCAGGGTCAGGGAGCCGTTCAGGTTGCTGATGTCGATCTCCTTGTCCAGGTCCAGGGCCCCGGAGGCGGTGGCGGCGACACTGTCCGCGCCAAAGGCGGCGGTGGTCCCGTCCAGGAAGGAGCCGCTGAGCTTGTAGGTGGCGGCGGTGGCCAGCTGCTCCACCCGGTCAATGCGCACGTCGCTGCTGGCCCGGCCGGTGGCGGAGACCTTGTCGGCGTATTTGCCCTTGGAGACCGTCTTCACCGCCTGGTCGAAGAAGCTGGTGGACATCAAGTTGTTGGAGGACCGGTAGGAGGTGTACTTCGTCAGGAAGGAGGACATCTTGTCGATCATGCTCCGGTAGGCTTCCTGCTTCCACTCGGTCTTGGTTCGCTGCTGGGTCAGGGACGAAATTTTGTTTCTGTACGCAGATATTGCGTTTTCGATCATGCTCTCCGTGTCCATGCCGCTGGCAAGGCCGGTGATCACATTTCGATTCCCGTAAATACTGGTGGATCTGCTTACTCCGCTGACTGCCATATCATAACAACCCCTTTCAGAGATTTCGACGGCTCTCCGGCCCTCCCGGACCGGGTCCATCGAAGTTAGAATTTTTTTGATATTCCTCTATGTTTTTTTATCGACATATAGTATAATAAAAATAAGAGGTCCCCGTTTAGTTTTTACAGTAAGGAGGAAAATCCTTTGACACAGGTCATCACTGTCACGAATCAAAAGGGCGGCGTGGGCAAAACCACCACCGTTTCCGCGCTGGTCTGCGGCCTGAAGCAGCGGGGCGCGCGGGTCCTGGGCGTCGATCTGGACCCCCAGGGCAATCTCGGCTTCACCCTGGGCCTGGACATCGGGGAGTGCAAAACCGTCTACGACGTGCTCACCGGCGCCTGTCCCATCGAGCGGGCCGTCTCCCACACGGAGTATGGCGACGTCCTCGCCTCGGACATCATGCTCTCCACCGCCGAGGTGGAGTTCACGGCCCCCCGGCGGGAGTTCATGCTCTCCCAGCAGCTGGACGTGGTAAAGCCCAACTACGATTTCATCATCATCGACACCCCGCCGGCGCTGAATATCCTGACCATCAACGCCTACGTGGCCTCCACCGGGCTCATCGTCCCCATGGAGGCGGAGGTCTTGAGCCTGGTGGGCGTCTCCCAGATCCAGGACACCATCGACACCGTCCGCAAGTCCTTCAACCCGGACCTGAAGGTCCTGGGCATCCTTTTGAATAAGTACGACCGCCGCCTGACCCTCTCCCGGGAGATCCTGGACCTGGCGGAGTCCGTGGCGGAGCAGCTGGACAGCCAGGTGTTCCACACCAAGATCCGCCGCAGCGTCGCCGTGGCCATGGCCCCCGCCCACGGGCAGAGCGTCCTGACCTACCAGCCCGGCAACAAGGCCGCCGCCGACTTCCGCCGCATCGTGGACGCCGTGGCGGGCCCGGACTTCCCGGCGGCCCGTCCCGCTCCCCGGAGCAAGTGGTTCTGACCCCCTCGATTTTTCTGACGAAAAGGAGTTCTGATAATTATGGCATCCAACAATAGCAGCAAAACCGCCCATGTGATGAATCTGCTCAGCAAAAACCGGGGCGCCGCCGAACCGTCGGCGGAACCCAAGGCGGAGCCCGCCGCGCCCCAGGCGGAAGCCGCCCCTCAGGCGGCCGCTCCGGCGGCGGAGCCCGTCCACGCCGCGCCGGTGGCTCCCATCATCTCCTCCATCAACGCCGACGCCGCCGTCTCCTCCCAGATCAAGGACGCCCTGGAGGCCGAGCTGGGCGGCGCGGCCCCCCAGCCCCCCGTCCGGCAGGAGGCGCCCCAGCCCGCTCCCGTCCAGGAGGCTCCGCAGGAGGCCCCCGTTCCGCAAACGGCTCCCGTTCCACAGGAGGCCCCGCAGCCCGCTCCCGTCCAGGAAGCGCCCGCCGCGCCGGTCCAGGAGGCTCCCGCCCCCCAGGCTCCCGCTCAGGAGGAGGAAAAGCCCAACTATATCAACGTCATGCAGATCCTGGTAGAGGAAAAGGCGGATGAGTACATGAAGATGTTCGGCATCTGCTGCTGCGACAAGTGCCGGGTAGACGTCCGGGCCTACGCCCTGAACCATCTGCCGCCCAAGTACGTGGTCTTGAGCGAGAACGAGCGGGTCCCCCGCCTCACCGTCTATGAGAGCCGCTTCGCCAGCGACGTCACCGCCCAGCTCATCCAGGCGTGCAAAACTGTCATGCTCACGCCCCATCACTCCCGGCCGGAGAACTGACCCGCCGGAGGCAAAACCGCTCCTCAGGAAGGAGGCCCCTCTTTGGGGGCCTCCTTTTTTTCAGGCTGTCCTCACCAGTTGTCGAAATCCACCATGGGGGCTTCCCTCCGCTTTTTCTTCCGCTTCTCCCGCTCGACCTGCTCCTCCGCCTCTTCCAGCAGCTCCTCCAGGGAGCGCTCGTTTGTCTCTCCCACAATTTCGATGATGCTGTATTTGAAATTGCAGTTGTGGCTGAAGATGCGCTCGTCGTCCCGCTGGAAAATCGTCAGGATTTCATCCATCTTCCGCTCGATGAGGTGCTTCACGTTTCCCGTCAGGATCAGGCAGAACTTGTCGTCCCGGATACGAGCGAAGGTGTCGCCGCTGCGGAAGTTCTTGCGCACGATTTCCACGAAATTCTGGATATACGCGTCTCCCACCTTTTGGCCGTAGGAGGCGTTGATCTTCTCCACGCCCTCCAGGTCCAGGTAGCACAGCGTGGCGTCCTGCCGCTCCCGCAGCACCTGCTCCATGTACTCGTCCAGGAACAGGCGGTTGTGGACGCCGGTGTCCTGATCGTGATACCGCTCGTCCGCCAGGTGCCGGGCGTTCATCTTCTCGGTGGAGATGTCCATGATGATATGCACGCAGGAGGGCCGGTATTCCCACTCAATGGGGAAGGAGATCACCCGGTAGCACGCGCCCTTCCCCTCTTCAATCTCCCGGACCTTGTACCGCTCCGTGGACTCCCACTCCAGAATCTTGGACTGGATGGGCAGGCGGTGCCTGCACCGCTCGCACAGGGCGTTTCCATATCCCGACTCCTCGGGCCGCTTGTTGCAGTGGACCACCTTGCGGGACTCCTGGTCCACCACCAGCAGCCACTCGTCCCGCTGGTCCAGCAGATCCACCAGCATCTCTCCGTAGCTCTGGATGATCTCCGCCCGCCGCCGGGCCACGAGGACTTCTTCCCTCAGCAAATCCCGCCGGGCCTTCAGCTGCTGGGTCATGCTGTTGAAGGCCTCGGAGAACTCGCCCAGGTGGGACACGTGCTGGGAGTAGTCCCCCTTCGCCACCTGGGAGGCCTGCCAGGTCATGTGCTTCAAATTGGCGTGGAGGTTCTTCAAGCCGCTGAACAGGCAGCTCCCATTCTCCGAAAACGCCATGGACAGATTGCCCTTGGACAGCTCCAGGGAGTAGGCGGCCAGCTCCCTGGCCAAATCGTGGAAGGCGCACAGCGCGCCGCCCAGCTCCCGGCAGGGCTCGCTCAGCTCCTCCACATTCAGGCGCGCCTGGTCTACGTCCTGAAGGATGCCCTCCAGATATTCGGTCAGCCGGCGGCAGCTCTGCGCCGTGTCCAGCGTCCCGGCGGCCTCCGCCGCCGGAGCCGCCTGCTCCGGTTGTTCCCACTTGTTGATTTCCTGGTCCATCTGGTCACTTACCCCCACTGTATTCTACCTCGGCCTGGAACCGGCACACCCGATCTCCCGTGGCCCAGCAATTGATTTCCCCCGCCTTATAGGGCTTTCCCGTATAGGTGCACAATATGCCCGTCAGGAAGCCCTCGGCAAAATAAGCCCCGCCCGGCGGCGGTTAGCCGCCGCTTCCTCTTTATTCTACCATGGCCCCGGCAAATGTTCAACTCATTTGCGGCGGCGCTTTTAAAATTTGTTCAGCCCGGCGAAATCAATCTTCGCCGGGCTGTTCAAGTCCCGTATTCCGCGGCTCCGCCTTACTTGCCGTCCTCCGGGGCGGCGCCCTGCCCGGCGGCGGTGCTGCTCAGCTGCTCCCAGAGGACGTTGACGTTCTCCATGCAGTTGAAGTACACATTGGTCAGAATCTGGTTGGGGATGCCCAGCTCCTCCGCCAGGGCGGTAATGGCGTTCCAGTTGGCCGCCTCGTAGCTCAGCAGCAGCTCGTAGAGCTTGCCGCAGCGCCCCTCCTTTTTCACCAGGGCGTTCCGCACTGCGTCGGACACGGGCAGCTCCTCCAGAATCTCCTCCAGGGGGGCGTCCACCAGGTGGTTCAGCGTGGAGAACATGCCCATCAGATAGGCCTCCGCCTGGGTGATCGGCATATTCTTGGCGTACTTCATCAGCTCCTTGCAGAAGGAGGCCCGCATGAAGGACCGCTTCAGGAACTCCTCCGTCCCCGCCTCGGCGGCCTCGGAGCTGACGCTGGCGCTGAGCAGGTAAATCCACTGCTTCAGCTGCCCCAGTCCTAAGGTCATGATGGCCTGGTGGACCGTGGTGGCCCGGTTCCGCAGGGCGAAGTAGGCGGAGTTCGCCACCTTCAGCAGGTTGTAGGTCAGGCTGGCGTCCATGGAGATCAGCTGCTCGATCTCGTCCACGTCCGGCTCGTCCCGGGTGATGGCCACCATCAGGCGGAAGAAGCTGGACTGGAGGTAGGCGCTGGAGTGGACCCGGGTGGTCATCTGCTCGGCCACATACGCGCCCTCCAGGCCGTCGGCCTTCAGCAGCAGGGCCTTGCGGTACTGCTCCTCCGTGTCGATGTTGGTGACGATGCATTTTTTCTGCATGCTGTGGGCCACTTCCACAATGTTGTGCAGGGCCAGCTCCGCCGTGGTCTCGGCGTTTACTTTGATGTAGTCGATGCTGTCCAGCAGGGCCAGGTACCGGGGGGCGAACTGGAACTCGTTCACCGCGATTTTATAGCCCTCCTTGGCAAACTGGTTCACAAAGTGCATGGACAGCGGATGGATGATAACGCTGTCGTTGATCTGGATTACCAGCTCCGACTTCTCGAAGAGCCGGGGCGTCTTCTTCATCAGCAGCGTCGTCGTGAAGGTCATGAAGTTCAGGGACCCCCGCAGCGTCGTCGTGCTGTTCTGGGTGAGGAAGCTGTAGATCGTGTCGGCGGAGGCAAATTCCTTGGCCTGGGGATTCTCCACCGTGAACGCCTGGTTCTCCCCATGGTACAGAATCTCATACCCCAATATCTTCCCCTGGGGGTCCTTGATCGGCTGCCTTACGATGTATTTACTGCTCATGATGTCCCTCCGTGCTTACTCTCGCCGCCCGGCTTCTTCCAGCAGATGGTCGATGACCCGGACCAGGTGCCCGATCTCCGGCTTGCTCATCTGCTCGTCGGCGCCCAGCTCCTTGCCCTTGCGGCGCATCTCCTCGGTAATCAGGGAGGAGAAGATGATCAGCGGCAGGTGCTTGAAATCCTTGTCGTCCTTAATCAGCTTGGTCAGCCGGTGCCCGTCCATCTGGGGCATCTCGATATCCGTGATGACCAGGGCCACCTCGTCGTCGAAGTTGTCGTGCCCCCGCAGGCTGTTGAGGTAGTCCCACAGCTTGCTCCCGTCCGGGAACATCCGGGTGTTGACGTATCCGGACTTGTGGAGGGCCTCCTCGATCATCTTGCTCAAGAGCACGGAGTCCTCCGCCACCAGGATGACGGCGTCGCTCCGCTTCCGCTCGCCCAGCTGGTCGATCTCGGACATCTGGATGGTGGTCTCCGGGGCGATTTCCGCCACGATCTTCTCGAAGTCCAGGATGGTCACCAGGTCGTCGCCGCACTGGGCGATGCCCGTGGCGATTCCCTCGTTCCCCCCGGCCACGGTTTTGTCCGGCTTCTGAATGCTCTTCCAGGAGATGCGGCTGATGCCCACCACCGTGTGCACCCGGAAGGCAATGTTCATCTTGTTGAAATTGGTGATGATGAACAGGTCTTTGCTCTTTTTCTCCCCGGTCTCGCCCAGCAGGTACGTGGGCAGGTCCACCACGGTAATCACCTTATCCCGGGGCTTGAAGATGCCCTCCACCGCCGGGTGGGCGTGGGGCATGTGCTTCACCGGCTGGGAGACCAGGATCTCCTTGACCTTCGCCACGTTGATGCCGTACAGGCTCTCATTGATGGTGAACTCCATGACCTCGATTTCATTTGTGCCCGATTCCAGCAAAATGCCCCGCTTGTCCTCTTCCAACAACATTCCGAACACTCCTTTCAGTGGTTGGCTCTTTATCCTAACATTTCCATACCATACAAATAAACCGTTAAAAGATCATCTCCTGCCGGCCGTAGCACCGGACGCAGGCCAGGCCTGTGGCGGGGTCGAACAGCAGCGTCCGGGCCACGGAGCCGCCCACGTCCTCCTTCAAAAGCTGGATGCCCTCCCGCTTCAGGTGCATGTGGACGCTCTCGATGTTGCGCTGCCCGATGTTTCCCAGGTTTCCCCCGCTGACCTCGAACATCTTGGCCCCCCCGGCGATCTTCGCCGTGATGCGGGACCGGGAGGCCCCCTTGGCCTCCATCATTTTCAGCGTCTCCCGGATGCCGGTGTCGGCGTACTTCATGGTGTTCTTCCGCCCCGGCTCCATGTTCAGCGGCAGCATGATGTGAACCAGCGCCGCCAGCTTGATTCTCTGATCATACAGGCAAATTCCGATACAGGACCCCAGGGCGTAAGTGATGAGCATGCCGCTGCCCTGGGCCATTTTCATATCCGCGATTCCAACTGTGATCTTAGTCTCCACTGTTCACGCCCAGCTTCCTTAACAAAAAGTTCAGCGACCGAATATCCGGCGACAACAGCAAACGGCAGGGGATCTCCTTTCCATTGCAAATGAAGTTTCCGCCGATGGTCATAATGTAATTGGACTGTCCGCCGTACTCTGCCATGGGCACGGCCATAATGGCGCCCTGCATATCCACGGTGAAGGCGGGGACCGTCAGCTCAATGTCCAAGCCCGCCAGTCCGCTGAGGGCGTTGATGAAGGTGGAGATCATGATGTTGCCCACCTCGGTCAGGGCGGAGCGCTCCATCTCTCCCAGCTCCAGGTATTCCTTGATGGTCTTTTCCATCATGCTCTCCAGCACCAGATTCACGAAATCCAGCTGCTGCACGGAGAGCATGATGCCGCTCAGCTGCCCGCTCATCCCCACCAGCACGCCGGCGGTGATGGGCTCCGGGCCGCCGATCCACTCGATGGCCTCGTTGTACTCCATGATGCGGACCTCCGGCTGCTGGATGCGCACCGGCTTCCCGATGAGGGCCGACAGGCTGGTGGCCGCGTTTCCCGTGCCGATGCTGCCGATTTCCTTCAGGGTGTCCAGCTCCAGGGAGCTGAGTTCGTCGTAGCTCTTGATGTTCATGCCCTACCTCCCTCTTAGCCGCGCAGGCCGTTGATGGTGGTCTCAATCTCGTCGGAGGTCTGGACCATCTTCAGCGCCATGCCATAGGCCCGCTGGGACTCGATGACCTTGGTCATCTCCTCCGCCAGATCCGCGTTGGACATCTCGATGAAGCCCCGCATCAGCGTTCCGCCGCCCTGGCGGATGTTCCCGTTCTTTTCCACGGCCCGGAAGCGGGTGTCATACACGTGCTCCATTCCGTCGTAGTTCATGTAGTCGAAGATTCCCACGGGCTGGGGCTGGTGCTCGTCCTCCACCTCAATCATGCCGCCGGTGTCGCTTAGGACGAAGCGGCCCTCGTTGTCGGAGAGGTAGTAGATCCGCTCCAGAATATCCTGGCCGTTTTCGTCCACCTCTCCGGTGGAGCGCATCAGCTCGGAGATGACGAAGCCGCCGTTCCGGGTGAGGGTGATCTCCCCGGTGGTCAGGTCCGCGATGGCGAAGAAGCCCTCCCCCGCGATGGCGTAGTCCTGGTCCCGCCGGGTCTCCTCCAGGGCGCCGCTCTTGAAGTCCGTGTCCGTGGTCCAAAGGGCCGCGCCCACGCCGGAGGGGAGCATCTCGAAGCCGGGGTCCTCCCCCTGGTAGCCGCCCTCCGTGGCGGTGCCGACGCTTTTCACATCGTCGTACATCAGGGAGGCGAAGCGGCTCTTTTCCGCCCGGAAGCCGTAGGTGTTCACGTTGGCGATGTTGTTGCCGTGGACCCCCAGGCGCTTCAGCTGCTGGTGGGCCCCCACGGCCGCGATGAAAAAGGATTGATTCATAGGCTCCCTCCTTAGGCGAAGCGGCCGACGTCGCTGGTGGCCTTGGTCATCACCTGGTCGTACATCTTCGTAATCTGCGCGGCGCTCTGGAGCGCCCGCTGGTAGGTGATCATTTCCGTCATCTGCTTGACCATGTCGCTGTTGGAGCGCTCCAGGTACTTGTTCCAGATCTGGAAGTCCTCGCTCTGCTGGGCGCCCTCCCCGGTGAAGAGGCCGCGGTCATTCCGCTCCAGGGCCTGGTTGTCCTCGAAGCTGTAGACGCCCAGGCGGCCGATGGCGGTGCCCCCGCCCTGCTCCGGCGGCTGGTCGAAGTAAATGACGCCCTCGCTGTCCGCCCGGATCTTGTCGGTGCCCAGGTAAATGGTCCGGCCCTCCGGGTCCAGCAGCTGGCCGAAGCCGGGGAGGCAGAGATAGCCCTCGTCATCCAGGCAGAAGTTGCCCATCCGGGTGTAGCCCACGTTGCCCTCCGGGTCCTGGACGGCGAAGAAGCCGTCCCCCACGATGGCGAAGTCCAGGGGCAGGTCCGTGGGCTCCGGAATGCCCTGGCTGTAGTCGGTGTAGATCTCGCTGGCCGCCCGTATGTAGCTCTGCCGGCCGATCTCCGTGCCCTCGCTCTCGTTTACCGTCACCCGGCTGTACATCACGTCGTCAAAGGTGGTGGCCACATACCGGTCCTGTTTGTATCCCGAGGTGGAGATGTTCACGATATTGTTGCCGATGACGTTCAGGTTCTGCTGGTGGGTCAGCATGGCGGAGGTCAGATTGTAAAAGCCCTTATACACGGTTATCCCTTCTTCCTCTTAGGTTTCGGCTCCGGTTCGTCGCTCAGGTAGCTCTCCATATAGGTCCGCAGCTTCTGGATGGCCCGGGTGTGAATCTGGGAGATGCGGGGCTCGCTGAGCTCCATCACCTGGGCGATTTCCTTCAGGTGCAGGTTTCGTTCGTAGTACAAAGAGAGGACGATCTGCTCGTTCTCCCGCAGGGAGGCGATGCCCTGGGCCAGGGCCCGCTGCATCTCCCGCTCCTGGAGCACCAGCTCCGGCTGGCTCCGGGCGTCGCTGGAGGGAACCTCCATGGGGTAGCCCGTGGCCTCCCGGGTGTCCATCAGCACGTCCAGGGAGAGGACGTTGCTCAAGGCGATGTTGGCGGCGTCCTTTTGATACCGCTCCTGGGTGATGCCCAGGTGCTCGGCGATCTCCCCGTCGGTGGGGCTCCGCCCCAGGGCGGTGGACAGCTCCGCCGAGGCCAGGTCGATCTCCTTGGCCCGCTTCCGGATGTTCCGGGGGATCCAGTCCTGCTTCCGGGCCAGGTCGATGACCATGCCCCGGATGCGCTTGGAGACGTAGGTCTCAAATTTCACGCCCTTGTCCGGGTCGAATTTGTCGATGGCTCCCAGCAGGGTGATGATGCCCTCGTTGATGATGTCGTCGATTTGGGCAAAGCTGCTGTAGACCCCCCGGATCTGCATGGCGGCGCTTTTGATCAGGCCCTCGTACCGCAGGACCAGGGGCCACTTCAGGCTCTCGTCCCCCGTCTCCTTGTAGAGCTGGAGGAGGTCCTGGGTCTCCATGGCCTCGATCTCCCGCTCGGTGTAGCCCACGGCGGCGGTCATCTCGCTCATGTGCCCACCGCCCTTCGCTCAGGCCGGGCCGCCGGCTCCAGGGTGATGTTCCCGATGGCCTGGATCTGCACGGCGCTGGTGATTTCATTGAAGGACAGCACGTACACGCCGGGGTAGAACTGGGTGATCATCTTGGAGAAATAGCCCCGGATCACCTGGCTGACCAGGATGATGGGCGTCTGGGAGAGGTCGTTGAACTTCTTCATCTGGTTGGCCAGCTGGGAGACGATCTGCTGCATCAGCTCGGGGCCCATGGCCAGGTACACGCCCTGCTCGTTTCGGGTGAGGGAGGCGATGATCTTCTTCTCCACCTCCGCGTCCAGGGTGACGACCCGGAGCTGCCCGTCCTCGCAGAAGCGGCGGGTGATGGTCCGGGCCAAAGCGCCCCGGACCTGCTCCGTGGCGGCGTCGATGTCCCGGCCCTGGGTCAGGGCGTCGGCCAGGGTCTCCACGATGGCCGCCAGGTCCTTGATGGGCACGCCCTCCTTCAGCAGGTTCCGCAGCACCTTTTCCAGGGTGGCGTAGGACACGATGGCGGGGATGGCCTCCTCCACCAGCTCCGGGGAGGAGCGCTTCAGGTTCTCCACCAGCTGGATGGTCTCCGTTCGGCCCAGCATCTCGTAGGCGTATTTCTTCACCGTCTCCGACAGGTGGGTCAGCATGACGGACAGGGGGTCAATGACGTTGTAGCCGTAGATCTCCGCCATTTCCTTGTTCTCCGGCAGGATCCACCGGGAGGGGATGCCGTAGGCGGGCTCGATGGTCTCGATGCCGTCGATCTCCCCCAGGGGGTTGGCGGGCTCCAGGGCCAGGTAGTAGTCCACCAGGATCTCGCCCCGGGCCACCTCCTCGCCCCGGATGCGGATAACGTACTGGTTCGTCCCCAGGGAGGACGCGTCGTGGAGGCGGATGGAGGGGAAGACGAAGCCCATGTCCTGGGCGTACTGGCGGCGGAAAATGACGATGCGGCTGATAAGCTTGCCGCCATGGCTCTCATCCACCATGGGGATGAGGCTGTATCCAAACTCCATCTCGATGGGCTCCACCGAG
>CAJUOD010000031.1 GCA_910587875.1 uncultured Oscillibacter sp.
TCCCGGAAGCAGGGGGCGATCTGGAAGTAGCGGTCAAAGCCGGAGGTCATCAGCAGCTGCTTGAACTGCTGAGGGGCCTGGGGCAGGGCGTAGAATTTCCCCGGGTGATTCCGGGCGGGGACCAGGTAGTCCCGGGCCCCCTCGGGGGAGGAGGCGGTCAGAATCGGCGTGGTGATCTCCAGGAAGCCGTGGTCCGTCATAGCCTTGCGGATGGCGGAGACCACCTGGCACCGCAGGACGATGTTGCTCTTGACCTCCGGGTTGCGCAGGTCCAGGTAGCGGTACTTGAGCCGCTGGGCCTCGTCGGCCTCCCGGCTGCGGTTGATCTGGAAGGGGAGCTCGTTGTGGCGGCAGCGGCCCAGGACTTCCACCTTGGCGGGGACGACTTCGATGTCGCCAGTGGGCAGCTTGGGGTTCTTGCTGGCCCGCTCCCGGACGGTCCCCTCCACGGAGATGGTGGACTCCTTGTTGATGGCTTTGAACTGGGCCACCATCTCCGGGGTCTCGGCCACCACCTGGGTGGTGCCGTAGAAGTCCCGGAGGACGATGAAGGCCAGCTCGGCGCCGACCTCGCGGATGTTCTCCAGCCAGCCGGAGAGCTTGACGGACTTACCGGCGTCGGTAAGACGGAGTTCCCCACAGGTGTGGGTGCGGTTTTGTGTCATGGTGGTTCCTCTTTTCTATTACAAAGTGTTATATTATTCTATATAAATACAGTCTGTACTCGCCCTGACGGGCGGGGCGGACTGGTGACCAGCGATGGCTGGTTCATTGCACCCCCCATTCTCTCTTTTGCGAAAAGAGAGAATGCGCCGTGCACGGTGGAAGAGAGAAAACGAGGGGCGCGCAAGAACTGCTGACTGTTTGACACGCATGTCTCCAGTCCGCGGCGTGGTGCGGGCGGGGGTTTTGGTGGTTGTCGAATGGACTTCCTCCTCTTTCCGCTGCCGCTAATCTTCCTTAAACGGCAGAGGCTCCCAGCCTGCCAGCTGGTCTAGTGATACCCCAAAGTATTTCGCAAATGTGCAGAACAGGGAGAGGTTTGGCTCTCGCTCTCCCGTTTCATAGCGCCGATAAGTGCCGTAAGCAATGCCGCAATGTACGGCTACCACTTCCTGACTTTCATGACGCCGTTTCCGGCATGTTTTTAAGTTCTCAGAAAAACTACTCATCATTTCTCCTAATGTCTCTTGACAATTCTTCCTAGTATCAGTATACTAAAAATATACCCAAACGGCGCACATCGAAAGGAGCGGTTTTATGAATTCTCTGATAGATGCTCTGTACTTTTATGCCCAAAAAAGTCAGGCTTTCCGCTATTTACAGACGGCGGAATACCGGCGGGCGGTCTCTCATATTGAGGAGGACTGGGAGGAATTTCGGGCCACATTGACGGCGGAGCAGGGAAAGCAGCTGGATGGGCTGTTAACGCAGGAGGCGCAGATCACACATTTAGAGGATGAAGCGTCCTTTTGCAGTGCGCTTTCCATAGGGCTAACCCTGGGCCGCCTTTAAAGAGCGCCAGGGCGAGTACCAGCCCCGTCATCCCCGGATGACAAACCCCCGATTTCGGGCATCCAGCCCGGCCTTGATGCGGTAGATAGTGGCCTTGGGGTCCAGCTTCGTCTGCTCGCCTGTGAGCATATCCTTACAGGCTACCACCCCGGCGTTGATCTCATCCTCGCCGAGGAAGATGACATAGGGAATGCCCAGCTTGTCGGCATAGGAAATCTTCTGCTTGAACTTCTTTTCCTCACAGTGGAGCTGGGTCCGGACGCCGTTGTCCCGGAGCTCCGTCGCCAGGGCGATGGCGGCGCTCAGGTCCTCCGTCATGGGAAGGATCAGCACGTCCGCCGGGGCGGTGTTCAGCTCCGGATTCAGCATGCCCTGCTCTCCCAAAACATAGAAGAGACGGGTGAGACCGATGGAAATTCCGACTCCAGGGAGTTGTTTATCCGTATAATATTCCGCCAAGTTATCATACCGGCCGCCGGAGCAGACGGATCCAATCTCCGGATGGTCCAGAAGGACGGTCTCATAGACCGTGCCGGTGTAGTAGTCCAGCCCCCGGGCAATGGTCAGGTCCACGGCGAAGTTCTCCGCTGGGACGCCGAAGGCCCCCAGGTGTTTGACCACGGTTTTCAGCTCCTCCACGCCCTGGTCAAAGACCTCGTTCCGGCCCCGGCGGGCCTCCAGAGCGGAGAGGACCTCCTCCGTGCCGCCGGTGATGGAGATGAACGCGATGATTTCCTTGGCGGCCTCGGGGCTGACGGCGAAGTCCTCCGTCAGGATGGCCTGGACCTTCTCCGGGCCGATTTTCTCCAGCTTGTCCACGGTGCGCATGACGTCCCCGGCCTTGTCCGAGAGGCCCAGGGAGGCGTAGAACCCGTTGAGGATTTTCCGGTTGTTCACCCGGATGCGGAAGCGCTTCAGGCCCAGGGCGGAGAAGGTCCGGTAGATAATGGCGGGGATCTCCGCCTCGTTGAGGATGGAGAGCTTCCCGTCCCCAATCACGTCGATGTCCGCCTGGTAGAACTCCCGGAAGCGGCCCCGCTGGGCCCGTTCGCCCCGGTAGACCTTGCCGATCTGGAAGCGCCGGAAGGGGAAGGTCAGGTCGTTATAATGCAGGGCCACGTATTTCGCCAGGGGGACCGTCAGGTCAAAGCGGAGGGAGAGGTCCGCGTCCCCCTTCTGGAAGCGGTAGATCTGCTTCTCCGTCTCGCCGCCGCCCTTGGCCAGGAGGACCTCGCTGGACTCGATGACCGGGGTGTCCAGAGGGGTGAAGCCATAGAGGCTGTAAGTCTCCCGGAGGATCTCCATGATGCGCTCCATCTGCTGCTGGGGGGCGGGGAGGAGCTCCATGAAGCCCGAGAGGGTACGGGGGGTCTGTTTTGCCATAACGCTGCTCCTTTTCTCTCTTGTCAATAGTCGGCGAAACCGCCGAAAAAGAGCGCCGTCCTCCCAAAGCTTTTGGGGCGGAAGCGCTCATCATCTGCCCAAATGCCAGGATTTGGGAACTCCATTTTTGGGCGCAGTAAAGAGGACTGAAAGTTTTTCCGAAACCTGCAGGCCCCGTTGCCGTCGCTCCGGCCTGGAAAATCGCCGGACTGCCAGAGCGAGATAAAGTTCTTTTGCTAACTTTTCTTTCAAGAAAAGTTAGGCGAGGGGGCGGGAGGTGGAGGGGTTGACGATGAGGCGCCAATCCAAGTCGCCCCGGGCCAGGCCCAGGACCAGCATCTCCGCCGTGGCGATGTTGCTGGCGAAGGGGACCCGGTTCTGGTCGCAGAGGCGGGAGATGTAGGAGATATCCTGGGCCCGCTCCTCGTTGGCGGGGTCGTTGAAGAACAGCACCAGGTCGAACTCGTTGTAGGAGATGCGGGCTCCGATCTGCTGGCTCCCGCCGTGGGCGTAGGTCAGGAAGCAGTGGACATCCAGGCCCGTGGAGTCCGCGATCATGTGGCCGGTGGTGTTGGTGGCGTAGAGCTGGTGCCGGGCCAGGATGCCGGCATAAGCGGTGCAGAATTGGACCATCAGCTCCTTTTTGTTGTCATGGGCCATCAGGGCGATGTTCATGTCATGCTCCTTTCTATCTTCATGACCGGCGGGACCGCCGGTGAATTGCCTTATCGAATGCGCAGTAAGGGGACCCGCTGTCCCAGAAGGCGCTTGGCGATGTTCCGGTAGGCCGCCGCCGCGCCCTGGTTGCCGCCCAGCAGCAGGGGGACCCCCTTGTTCAGGGAGAGGGGGAGGGCGTCGTCCTCCGGAATGACGCCGATGAGGGGCAGGCCCGCCCGGTCGATGGCGTCGTCTATGGTGGCGTGCATGCTGCGGAGCATCTTCTTCCGCACCCGGTTCACCGCCAGGTGCAGCCGCCCCGTGGGGAAGCGGTGGAGCTCCATCACCGTGTGCTGGGCGTCCCGCAGGGAGGAGGCATCCGCCGTGGCAACCACCACGCAGCGGTCCGCCGAGCAGGTGGCCAGCTGGAAGCCGCTGTCCAGGCCCGCCGGGGCGTCCAGGAAGCAGTAGTCGAAGCGCTCCCGGGCGGCGTCCAGCATGACGGCCATCTGTTCCTCCGTCACCGGGCGGCCCCGGCTCCGGGTGGGGGCCGTCAACAGGAAGAGGCCCGGGATGTCCGGGTGCTCCACCGCCGCCACGTCCAGAGAGCAGCGCTCCTGGGCCACGTCGGTGAAGTCCATAATGGCCTTGTCCGTCAGCCCCAGGGCCAGGTCCAGATTCCGCAGGGCCACGTCGCAGTCCACGCACAGCACCCGCTGGCCCAGCTGGGCCAGGGCCGAGCCCACTCCGGCGGTAAAGGAGGTCTTGCCCGTGCCCCCCTTGCCGGAGACCACGGCCACGCATTGGCCCGCCATGGAACGCGCCTCCCTTCAAACGCTGATTTCGCATCCTTTATTATAGCGGATTCTTCTTGATCTTTGCAAACATTCTGGGATATTTTTTTGGCGTCTCCCCAATTTTTGTCAGAATTACCAGCCGCCGGGGGATATCCGTGCCGGAAATCACATAATCTTGAGGTTTTTCCAGCCGCCCTCCCAGCAGATTGACGGCCCTCCCGGCGGCGTTCAGCTCCTCATTCGTGTCCACGGACTTCATGGCGAGAAATTTACCCTCTGTTTTCACCAGGGGCAGGCACAGCTCCGCCAGTACCGGCAGGGCCGCCACCGCCCGGCTTACGGCAATGTCGAAGCTCTCCCGCCGCTCCGCCGCGAACTCCTCCGCCCGGGCGTGGACGCACTCCACATCGGAAAGGCCCAGGCCGGCGCAGACCTCCCGGAGGAAGTCCACCCGCTTCCGCTGGGCGTCCAGCAGGGTCAGGCGGATGGAGGGCTCCAGAATCTTCAGGGGCAGGCCCGGGAAGCCCGCCCCGGTGCCCACGTCCACCACGGTTTTCCCCCGCAGGTCCGCCAGGGCCAGCAGGGCGGCGCTGTCCAGAAAGTGGAGCCTCGCCGCCTCTTCCGGGTCCGTGATGGCGGTGAGGTTCATCACCTTGTTTTTTTCCGCCAGCAGCCCCCAGTAGCGGAGCAGGGCGGGGATATTCTCCGTGGGAAGGGAGAGGGCCGTCAGGCCCTCCCGGAGGATGGACTCCATCACTTGTTTTTCAGCAGGTCCCGGATCTCCGTCAGCAGCTGCTCCTCAGCGGAGGGGCCGGGAGGCGGGGGAGGGGCCTCCTCCTTCTTCTTATGGAAGCTGTTCAGGGCCTTCACGATGCAGAAGACCACCAGGGCCATGATGAGGAAGTTCAAAACGGCCTGGATGAAGTTGCCGTAGGTAATCACGGCGGGGCCGATGTTCAGGGTCAGCTCGGCGAAGGACACGGAGCTGGTGAAGATGCCCAGCAGGGGCATGACGATGTCATTGATTAAGGAGGTCGTGATGTTGGAGAAGGCTCCGCCGATGATGACGCCTACCGCCATGTCCATCACGTTGCCCCGGGCGATGAAGGTCTTGAATTCCGACCAGAATCCAGAGGTCTTGTCAGCCATGATTGATTCCCTTTCGTATAGATTCGTATTATGAGTACGGATAGGAATGGAATTACGCGGTTCTCACCCGCAGGGAGGGCTCCAGCACCCGGGCCATCATAATGGCGGCCTGGGCCCGGGTCAGCTCCCGGTCCCCGCCGAAGTTTCCGGCGGCGTCTACGCCGGTGAGGACGCCCGCCTGGTAGAGGCGGAGAATGGATTCGGCGTCACGGGTCTCCCCGACCACCACGTCGGGGGCGGAGGCGGTTTCGTTGACGGTTTCCAGCTTCCCGGCGGTGAGGTCCACCAGCCAGGCGAAGAGGGCGCGGGTGGCGTTGTCCTTGGAGAAGCGGGTCAGGGGGTTGTAGCCGCTGTCGTCTCCGTTGTTCCCGTTGCTGGCCCGGTAGACCAGTTCGCCGTCGAAGTTCATGACGCCCTCGCTGGCAAGATAGAAAGCGGCGGGGTACCACCAGGCGTCCTCCAGGTGAATGGGGAAGGGGACAAATTTTGTGAAGGAGGCCGCTTTCGGGTCCGCAAAGCGGTAGCCGGTCCCTATGGGGCCGTGATTCATCACACCGGGGGTACCCTGGTGCGATTCCTTGACACCTTCGTAATGGCCCACCCAGTTGTAGCCCTCGTAGCCCACTTGCAATGTGCAGGTCTCCGGCAGGGCGGGGTCGTCCACCTCATTGCTGACGCCGATGAACACACCTTCTCCGGCGGTGTTGTAGGCGGGGATTTCCTCCATGGTGAAGAAGATGAGTTTGTTTCCGTCCTCATCATAGAACCGGAGGTAGGGCTGGCCGTAGTCCGGCAGGGCGGGGACGGTCCCGTCGCCGCCGCATTGCAGATCATACAGCCGGGCCGCCAGCACCACCAGCTGGGCCACGGTCAGCTTGCCCTGGGGGTTGAAGGCCGAGTCCGACGTGCCGTTCATCAATCCCCGCTCGTAGCAGAGCTTAATGGCCTCGTAGGAGGCGCTTCCCTCCGCCACGTCGGAAAAGCCGGGGTAATCCCGAGATGTTGTGGTTTCTGTATCCACTGCGCCACAAGGGATTGAGAGCGCAGACAGGAATACAGCCGTTAGAATGATTCCGAGAATACGTTTCATCGTTTGCCTTTCTCCTATTGGCTACAAACGGGTCGTTACTTTTGAGGGACCAGCTTTTCCGTGCCGCCCATGTAGGGACGAAGGACCTCGGGGATCACCACCGTGCCGTCAGCCTGGAGGTTGTTCTCCAGGAAGGCAATCAGCATCCGGGGCGGGGCCACGCAGGTGTTGTTGAGAGTGTGGCAGAGCTGGGTCTTGCCGCTCTCGTCCTTGTACCGGATCCGCAGCCGCCGGGCCTGGGCGTCGCCCAGGTTGGAGCAGGAGCAGACCTCGAAGTACTTCTGCTGCCGGGGAGACCAGGCCTCAATGTCGCAGGACTTCACCTTCAGGTCCGCCAGGTCGCCGGAGCAGCACTCCAGCTGGCGCACGGGGATGTCCAGGGACCGGAACAGCTCCACGGAGAACTGCCACAGCTTCTCATACCACGCGGCGGACTCCTCGGGCTTGCAGACCACGATCATCTCCTGCTTCTCGAATTGGTGGATGCGGTACACGCCCCGCTCCTCGATGCCGTGGGCGCCCTTCTCCTTCCGGAAGCAGGGGGAGTAGGAGGTCAGGGTCTGGGGCAGCTTCCCGGCGGGGAGAATCTGGTCAATGAACCGCCCGATCATGGAGTGCTCGCTGGTGCCGATGAGGTACAGGTCCTCTCCCTCGATTTTGTACATCATGCCGTCCATGTCCGTCTGGGACATGACGCCCTCCACCACGTTTCCGTGGATCATGAAGGGGGGGATGCAGTAGGTGAAGCCCTTGCCGATCATGAAGTCCCGGCCATAGGCCAGCACCGCCTCGTGGAGCCGGGCGATGTCGCCCAGGAGATAGTAAAACCCGTTGCCGGAGACCCGCCCGGCGGCGTCCAGGTCGATGCCGCCGAAGGACTCCATGATCTCCGTGTGATAGGGGATGGGGAAGTCCGGGGTTTTCGCTTCGCCGAAGCGCTGGACCTCTACGTTCTCGCTGTCGTCCTTGCCGATGGGCACGGAGGGGTCGATGATCTGGGGGATCAGCAGCATCCGCTTGTGGAGCTCCGCCTCCAGCTCGTTTTCCTGTTTCTCCAGCTCCGCCAGGCGGTCCGCCTGCTCCTTCACCTGGGCCTTGACGGCCTCGGCCTCCTGGAGCTTGGCGGGGTCCTTCTTGGCCTGGCCCATGAGCATGCCGATCTGCTTGGAGAGGGTGTTCCGGTTGGAGCGGAGCTGGTCCGCCTCGGCGATGGCCGCCCGGCGCTTCGCGTCCAGGTCGATGACCTCGTCCACCAGGGGGAGCTTGTCCTCCTGGAATTTCTTCTTGATGTTCTCCTTGACGGCCTCGGGGTTCTCCCGGATAAAGCGGATGTCAAGCATGATGATTTCCTTCTTTCGTTTAAATTAAACTCGGGGGGAGTGTTTCACGTGAAACGGGGGGGTGGTGCGCGCCCTGACGGGCGGGGCGGGATTGCAGCTAGATGCTAGCTGGTGCAATGCACCCCCCATTCTCTCTTTTGCGAAAAGAGACTGCGTCCGCAGACGCGTGTCGGAGGCCAACCGCCGCAAAGCGGCGGCTCTTAGGCCGGAGACGAATGCGCCGTGCACGGTGGAAGAGAGAAAACGGGGGCGCGGAAGAGGTACAGACTGTTTGATACGCATGTCTCCAGCACGCGGCGTGGTGCGAGCGGGGGTTTTGGTGGGTGACGTAAGGACTGTCCGGCCCTCCTCGCTGCCGCTAACCTGGCACTTGGAGAAGAAAACCTCCCTGTGGGGCCCGCACCCCTGTGCGGGCCATGGGGTTGGCGGTAGGGGTAACCATCCCTCCTGTAGGGGCGGCAATCTGCCGCCCATTTCTCTGGGCTTGTCCCTCTATCGGTAGAACACCCTGTAGGGGCGGACCTATGTGTCCGCCCTTTCCCCGGGCCTGCCCTTCTATCGGTAGAATGTTTTCAATATCCCTCCAGCAGCGGCCGGAGCCGTTCCGCCAGGGCCTGGGCGGTTTCCTCACCGCCGGAGAGGGAGGCGGGGAGATTCTGTGTGGTGTATGGGGAGGTATAACAGGGCTTTCCTCCATTCAGCTGGAGCATCAGGCTTCTGTCACCGTTGTCCCAGAGATGGAAAACCAAGGCCTCTCTTGCGGCGAGTTCGGTGTGGATGACGTCCTCTCTCAGATATTGTCGGACCAAATTCCACGGGGGCCTCCGGAAGCGGAGGGCTTCCAGCTCCTTGGAAACGACGGGCCACAAGGGGTCGCCGGGTCGGAGGCCAATGCTGAGGGTGTTTTGTACGCCTACGCCCGGTTCGTTGTAGTAGATGCTGACGTTGATGGCCTCCAATTCTCCAATACCCAGACGATGGATGTCCACAGGCCGGGAGTACCACGCCGCCCAGAGGATCAGGGCCAGGAGGACGGCCAGGGGTTTCCAGTGAGACTTGAACCAGCTCACTGCTCCGCCTCCTCCGGCGTCTCTTCCTGGGCGGCTTCCGCCTCACGGGCCTCTACGGCTTCCTTCAGCTGGTGGTAGCGCTCCCGGTCGGAAACGGCCAGACCCAGTCCGCGCTCAGAGTCCGAAATATGATCGCTGAGGCAGACCACCAGATCTTCGGCCTCCATCTCGTCGATGATCGTCCGGCAGCTCTCCAGATTTTGCTGACGGTAGAGCCGCTCCAGGGAGTTTAGATCCGCCAGGGCCTGGTACTGCCGGTTCTTGGCCTCCAGCTCGGCGCCGCGCAGCTCGGCCTGCCGCTTTTGCTCCTCCATCTGGGCCCGGGCCTCCTCCAGCTCCTTTTCCAGGCTGACCACCCGGTCCTGGACCCCCTGCATGGCGGTGACGGAGCTCTGGAGCTTTCCAATGGCTTCGGTATTGCTCCGCTGGTGGGAGGCGAAGGACCAGGCCATCAGCAGGAAGGCCGCGATGAACAGGATCATGATATAGAGAACCACAGGCGATTTCCCCGTGGGGGCCGGGTTCTCCTCGGGCCCCACGGGCCCGCCGTCGCTTCGTTTTACCAGCTTCATGCCTCCGGTCCTTTCCGGTTGGTTTTCAGGAGGGCCAGGGCCTCCAGCAGGTCGTTCAGGTCGTCCAGGCCGTAGTACTCCAGCTCAATCCGGCCCTTCTTCCGGCCCGTGACAATGCGCACGCCCCTTCCCAGGCGGGAGGCCAGGGAGCGCTGGGCCTCGGCGGCGTAGTCCACTTCCTTCGGGGGCTCCGGCAGCTCCGGCTCCTCCTTGGGCTCCGCCAGGAGCTTTTTCGCCAGAGCCTCCGTCTGCCGGACGGAGAGCTGGCCCTGGACCACGGTCTCCGCCGCCTTGGTCTGCAGGGCGGGGGAGAGGGGCAGCAGCGCCCGGGCGTGCCCGGCGGAGAGGCTTCCCTCCTCCACCAGCTTCCGCACGGGGGGCTGGAGGCCCAGGAGCCGCATGGCGTTGGCCACGGTGCTCCGGGATTTTCCCACGCGCTGGGCGGCCTCCTCCTGGGTCATGTGGTAGGTCTGGACCAGGGACTGGTAGCCGGCGGCCTCCTCCATGGGATTCAAATCCTCCCGCTGGAGGTTTTCGACCAGGGCCAGCTCCGCCGCCTTCTGGTCGTCGGCCTCCACCACCACGGCGGGGACCTCCGTCAGGCCCGCCAGCCGGGCGGCCCGCCAGCGGCGCTCCCCGGCGATGATCTGATAGTAGCCCGAGGACAGCTTCCGCACCGTCAGGGGCTGGATGACCCCGTGCTCCCGGATGGAGTCCGCCAGCTCCGCCAGCGCGTCCTCGTCAAAGCTCTTCCGGGGCTGGGAGGAACAGCTCTCCACCTGGGAAATGGGCAGATACAGGTTTCCCGCCGCCTCGGGCTTCAGTACGTCGTCGCCCAGCAGCGCGCCCAACCCCCGGCCCAGGCCGGAGGGCTTTTTGGTTGCCATAACATGCACCCCTTTCAAAAAGGTAGTTTACTTCATAAACTCGGCGGCGAAGGCCGCGTAGGCGTCCGCCCCCCGGGAGGCCCGATCGTAGGCGCTGATGGGCTTTCCGTGGCTGGGGGCCTCGGACAGGCGGATGTTCCGGGGAATCACCGAGGCGTAGACCTTGCCGGGGAAGTAGTGCTTGACCTCCTCCGCCACCTGGAGGGAGAGGTTCGTCCGCCCGTCGAACATGGTCAGCAGCACGCCCTCCAGCTCCAGGGAGGGATTCAGAGACCGCCGGACCAGCCGGACGGTGTTCATGAGATCGGACAGGCCCTCCAGGGCGAAGTACTCGCACTGCACGGGAACCAGGATGGAGTCCGCCGCGCACAGGGCGTTGAGGGTCAAAAGCTCCAGGGAGGGCGGACAGTCGATGAGGATGACGTCATAGTCCTCCCGCAGGGGCTCCAGGGCGTCCTTCAGCAAAAACTCCCGGCGCTCCATGCCGATGAGTTCCACGCCCGCCCCGGCCAGGGCCTTGTTGGAGGGGAGCACGTCCCCGTAGCGGGTGCGGGCCACCGCCTCGGCGGCGGGCAGCTCCCCAATGACGGCGGAGTAAATCCCCTTGGAGACCGTCTTGTCCACGCCCATGCCGGAGGTGGCGTTGGCCTGGGGGTCGAAGTCGCAGAGGAGGACCCGTTTCCCCGCCTCCGTCAAAGCGGCGGCCAGGTTCACACAGGTGGTGGTTTTCCCCACGCCGCCCTTTTGATTCACAACAGCAATAATCTTACCCAACAAAAGCACCTACTTTCTGTTCTTTTTCTTAAAAGATATAGAAGCTCTTAGCGGCTTTGCCGCTTAGAGATTCTGTATACCCTTCGGGTAAAAAGAACCAAAAAGAATTTTAGCGCGCTACCGGCCTCGGCAGTGCACCAAAATTTGCGCACGACAACATAGGCCCAGCTAGATGAGAGCGTTTTTTACAGTAAAATTCATTATAACAAGGCGGGGACAGGCTTGCAAGGTCAAAACCCACAATTTTCAGAAAAAATGGCGGGAGATGTGGAAAGTTTCACGTGAAACAAGAAGGCCCGCCGTCTCCGGCGGGCCCTCTGGCGTTTCACGTGAAACAATTTTGTGGAGAACTTCAGCCCCGGCCCAGGATGCGGGCGCTGTAGGGGGGCACCGCCGCCGCCTCGCCGGGAATCTCCTCCCCGGTGCGCAGATCCCGGAAGCCGCCTCCCGGCAGGGGGACGGTCCGTTCCTCCGGCCCGGCGTTCACCAGCGTGGCGGTGGCCTGGCCGTCCGTCTCCCGGACGTAGGCCAGCAGGGGACCCTCCGCCGCCAGCCAGCGGATCGTTCCCCGGCGGAGGGAGGCCCGGTCCTTTCGCAGCTGACCCAGCCAGCGGAACCACTCCAGGAGCGCGGGGTCCTCGTGGCCCCAGGGGTAGGTCCGGCGGTTGAAGGGGTCCGCCGCGCCCTCCATGCCGGTCTCGTCGCCGTAGTAGATCATGGGGGAGCCGGGGAAGGTGAAGAGGATGGCCGCTGCCACGTGGAGGCGTTCCAGCCCCGCCTCCCGCTGGACGGGGGAGAGGTGGAAGGTGGACTGGGCGTCCCGGCCCTCCGGCAGGGGCACGCCCCCCAGCACGGTCAGAACCCGGGGCGTGTCGTGAGTGCCCAGGAAATTCATGGCGGAGTAGAAGGCGGCAGGGGGGTAGTTCTCCCGGATGGCCTCCATGGCCTCCTTGAAATCCTCCGCCGGGCCGTCCAGCAGGTAATTCAGCAGGGCGGTGCGGAAGGGGTAATTCATGACCCCGTGGAGCTCCCGGCCCTGGAAGTACTTCCGGCGGCGGGAGTAGGAGATCTTATTGCTGGCGTCCTCCCAAACCTCGCCGATGACCACGGCGTCCGGGTCCGTCTCCTCCACGGCGGTGCGGAGCTGTTCAATGAACTCGTCCGGGAGCTCGTCGGCCACGTCCAGCCGCCAGCCGGAGGCCCCGGCCCGGAGCCAGCGCTTTACAATGGAGTTCTCCCCGGTGATGATATAGTCCACGTAGTCCGGGCAGTCCTCCCGGACGTTGGGCAGGGTGCTGATGCCCCACCAGGCGTCGTAGGACCCGGGCCAGTCGCTGAACTGGAACCAGTCGTAGTAGGGACTGTCCTTGCTCTGGGCCGCGCCCAGGGTGGGATAGAAGCCGTCGGCGTTGAAGTAGACGCTCTGGGACCCGGTGTGGTTGAAGACCCCGTCCAGCAGGACCCGGATGCCCTTTTCCTTCGCCTGGGCGCAGAGCCGGCGGAAGTCCTCCTCCGTGCCCAGCATGGGGTCGATCTTCGTGTAGTCCGCCGTGTTGTAGCGGTGGTTGGAGGCGGACTCGAAGATGGGGCAAAAGTAGAGGGTGGTAACCCCCAGGGCCGCCAGGTCGTCCAGGTGGGCGGCCACGCCCGCCAGGGAGCCGCCGAAGAAGTCCCGGTTCTTCACCTCGCCGCCCTCGGGCCGCCAGACGGGGGGGTCGCTCCAGTCCGCGTGGACCCAGCGGTCCCCGATGAGCCCGGACGGGTCCGGAAGCTCTAAGCGGCAGTAGCGATCCGGGAAGATCTGATAGGTCACCCCCTCGCCAAACCAGGCGGGGGTGTGGCTCTCCTCGTAGACCGTCAGCTGCCAGGCGACGGGCTCTCCCTCGCTGCGGTAGCCGGTTTTGTCCAGGAGGCAGCCGGTGCCGTCGTCCCGCCAGAAGCGGAACCAGTACCACACCAGCTCCGGAGCCTGGAAGGGAATCAGGGAGATGGAGAAGACGGCCCGGTCCTCCTGATAGCCGGTCAGGGGCATCTCCGCCTCCATCTCGTGCCCGGCGAACTCCCGGCGGAGGACCACGGAGCAGTGGGTGAAGCCCTCGCCGGCGAGGGGGCGGCAGGTGAGAGACCACTCCTTCCCGCAGAGGAGGGCCCCGTAGGGCTGCTTGCACTGGGGATCGCGGGAGTCATAGACGGTGTTCATGGGACAAAACTCCTTGTTCGTTAAAATAAGGGGTTCCAACAAATGACATTTTTTTACTGTTCGCTTTGGAGGGGAAAAAGGCCGGGAGGGACCCGGCCCGGGTGCTGTTTCACGTGAAACGGTCTGTAGGGGAAGTACCAGTGGGGCCCGGTCCCCTGACCGGGCCATTTCCCGGAAGCATGGCAGTTCCTGGGGAATGGCCTGCACAGGGGTGCAGGCCCCACAGGGTGCTCTAACAGAGATATCCGGTTACGGCAGCAGCTGATTCTCCCCCGTAACAGACGCGGCGTCCTCGGCAGGGGTGAAATAGGCGTTCAGGATGTTCACCGCCGTGGAGGCCAGGGCCGCGCCGGCGTCCGCCCGCTCAATGGCGATGGCCACCGCGATTTCCGGGTCGTCGTAGGGGGCGAAGCAGACGAAGACGCCGTGGTTCTTCGTGTCCGCCTTGACCTGAGAGGTGCCGGTCTTCGCTCCGGCGGAGACCACGCAGCTCCGGAAGTAGGGGGACAGCGTGCCCTCCACCAGACCCTTCATGCCCTCCTTCACCGCCCGGAGGTACTCGTCGCTGATGTCGATTTCGTTGACGGGCTCCGTGTTTCCCACGGCCACCACCTCGGAGTTGTCGTAGGCCTTGGCGGCTTTTAAGAGGTGGGCCTGACAGTGCTTTCCGCCGGAGACCAGGGTGGCGATGTAGTTCGCCAGCTGGAGGGGGGAGTAGAGCTGGTTGGACTGGCCGAAGGCCGCCCAGGGGGCCTGGTTCTGGCCTTGGGGGTTCTCCGGCAGGAGCCCGGCGGTCTCGGGAATCTCAATGCCCGTCTTCTCGCCCAGGCCGAATTGCACCAGATATTTCCGCAGCCCTTCCATCTCCAGACGGAAGCCCATCTCGGCGAAGAAGTAGTTGCAGGAGTTGGTGATGGCCCCGGTGACGTTCAGGTTTCCGTGGCCCGAGCGCTTCCAGCAGTTGGCGTAGCTGTTGGCCTCGTCTCCGGGGTAGCGCCAGGAGCCGGTGTCCTTGATCTTCTCTTTGATGGTCACCTTCCCGTCCAGCAGGGCCGCCATGGCGGTAAAGGGCTTCAGGGTGGAGCCGGGGGGATACTTGCCCTCCGCCGCCCGGTTGAAGAGGGGGGCCTGGGGGTCGGTGCTGACGGCGGCGTAGTTCTCCGGCTGGCGGAGGGTAGCCAGGTCGTAGGAGGGGTAGGAGGCCAGGGCCAGCACCTCCCCGGTGCCCACCTGAACCACCGCGGCCCCCGCGCCCCGCTTCTCGTCGCCGTCGGCGTTGAGGCGGGTGACGGTCTCCGCCAGGCAGTCCTCCACCTGAGCCTGGAAGTCCAGGTCGATGGTCAGCTCCACGGTGTTGCCGGGGACGGGCTCCGTGGAGTAGTATTCCCCGGTGACCTTGCCCTCGTCGTTGGTGGCTACCATGCGGCGGCCGTCCTTGCCCTTGAGGTAGTCCTCGAAGGCCAGCTCCGCGCCGACTTTTCCGATGAGGTCGTCGTAGTCATATCCCTTTTTTTTCAGGGAGGGGTAGTCGTCCTCAATGCCGATCTTGCCCACATAGCCCAGGATGTGGGCGGCGTTGGAGGTCTGATACTCCCGGACGGAGGAGAGGGTCACCTTGGCCCCGGCGTAGTTCCCGTCGCTGAGGAGGGAGATGAACGGGGTGTCGATGTCCTGGGCCAGGACGTAGGCGGCGTAGTTGTCCAGCTTCCGGACGGAGAGCTCGTACTGGACGCCCAGGACCATCCGGGCCTGGGTCATGGTGTAGCGCTCCGGGATGTCCAGCTCCCCCCGCATGGCGCCGATGAGCTGGGCGGGGGTGACCCCGGCCTCCGTCAGCAGGTCCGCCGTCAGGTCGTCGGGAACCAGGCGGTCCAGCAGGGCCTGGGCCCGCTTTTTGGGGGAGAGCTCCTCTGCGGGAGCCTCCTCCTCCTCGGGCTCGGGCTCCGGGGTGGAGACCGCCTCCGGGTGGCGGAGGAGGTATTCCCCCAGGGCCTCGGCGCAGGGCTTCAGGCTCTTGAGGTAGGCCAGGAACAGCTTTTTCTGCTGTTTGTCCAGCTGGTCCACGGTGTAGGTATAGGGGGCCAGCCGGGAGATGGGCAGGTTATCGATCCAGGTCACGCCCTCGGACTGGCAGAGCTGGACCAGGCGGAGGATGGCCTCGTTGTCGTCGTCCCCCGGGCGGAGGAGGTCCGCGTCGAAGGTCAGGTCGTAGGTGGAGCGGTTGGAGACCAGGGGCCGTCCGTTGCGGTCGGTGATGATGCCCCGGGAGGCCTCCACCTTCTCCGGCCGCACGATGGAGCGGATGGCCTGGGCGGCATACTCATCGTGGTGGATGATCTGCACGTCGTAGAGCACGAAGAGGTAGGCGATCAATGCCAGCACCAGCAGGGCGGCCAGCAGGTAGAGCCGGGTATTTTGCATTTCCTTGCGGTCCATTGAGATGCCTTTCTATTGTCAGTCGTCTAACTGGGTTCGCCGGTAGACGGAGCGGTAAAGCAAAGTCAGGGGGATGATAAAGGGCACGGTCACGCAGAACTCCCGGACCATGACCAGGGCCCCGGCCTCCCAGGCGGCGTGGCCCCGCATCCAGAGAACGAGGCAGAGGAGGCCGTCCGTCAGCAAAAAGGCGGCGGCGGCGGAGACCAGGGAGCAGAGGAAGCCGGCGGGGAGCCAGCTCTGGGCCAGCAGCCCGGCGCAGAGGCCGATGACCGGAAAGGCCAGGGTGTACAGGCAGGGGATGGGCCCCGGCAGGAGCAGGTCGCAGACCACCCCCACGCAGAGGGAGAAGATGCTCCCCGCCAGGGGTCCCTGGAAGGTGGCGGGAATGGCCGCCAGCAGGGGATAGAGGAAGGGGAGGACCCCCCAGAACTCCAGCCGCTGGAGGAGGCCCGTCTGCACCAGCATGCACAGGGCCGTGGCGGCGGCGTAAAGGGCCCATTTGAAAATGGTTTCATTTCTCGCGATCATAGGGCCTCCCGTCAGGTGACGATCTCAAAGGACTTGATGACGAAGACCTCCGTCAGGGAATCCAGATCCGTCTCCGGGGCCAGGATGGCGTAGGAGGACGCGCCGGAGTCGTCTTTTCGGAGCTCCTCCACGGAGCCGATGACCAGCCCCGAGGGGTAGATGCCGTTCAGGCCGGAGGTCACCACCACGTCCCCGGGCAGGAGGGAGCAGTCCGCCGGCAGGTAGTCCAGCCGCAGGCGCTGTTCCCGCATGAGGGAGAAGTCCCCCTGGGCCACGCCCAGGTCCTTGGTGCGGAACACCTGGGCACCCAGGGAGGTGTCCGTGTCCACCAGGGTCAGCACCGTGGACCAGTTGGTCCCCGCCTGGCTGACGACGCCCACCAGATTGCCGCACTCGTCGATGACGCAGTCCCCTACCTCAATGCCCAGGGAGGTCCCCTTGTTCAGGGTCAGAGAAGAGGTCCAGTTGGTTACCTCGTGCTCCGTGATCATGCAGGCCTCGAAGTCCGTCAGGTCCCGGCGCTGCTTCGTCAGGTTCAGCAGCTCCCGGAATTTCTTGTTCTCCGCCACGTCCGCCTCCGCCTGGCGGATGGTCTCCTCCATCTGGGCGATCCGCCGGCGGAGGGCGGCGTTTTCCTCCCGGAGGTCCGTGTTGTCCTTATAGTAGTTCTGAAAGTCGTTGAACCAGTTGGCGATGGCCGTGTAGCCCGCCCGGAAGGGCGAGACCACAATGCCCGTCAGGTTTGCCAGGGGAGAGGAGTTGGCGCTGAGCACCGACAGTACCGCCATAGCCACCGAGAGGACGGCGGCGGCGAAGAGCACCCAGAGCCCATGCTGTTTCAGGAAATTTTTCAATCCGATCACCTATATCAGGTCGAAGATAAGAGGAGAGGGGTCACAGCAGAGAGACACCGAACTGCTCCAGCATTCTGGCCAGGCGCAGGACGGGGAGGCCCATGACGTTGAAGAAGTCCCCCTCCAGCCGCTCCACCAGCAGGGCCCCCCGGCCCTGGACGCCGTAGGCCCCGGCCTTGTCCATGGGCTCTCCGGTGGCGATGTAGCGGCGGAGCTGCGCCTCCGTGGCGGGGCGGAAGAAGACATCCGTGGACTCGCTCTCCGTCAGGCGCTTTGCCCCCCGGCAGACAGAGACGCCGGTGCACACCGTGTGCTTCCGCCCCTGGAGGGCCGTCAGCATCTCCAGGGCGTGGGCCTCATCCCGGGGCTTGCCCAGCCGCTTGTCGTCCAGGAAGACCATAGTGTCCGCAGTGATGACAATGTCCCCCGGCCCGCAGAGCCTGGCGGCAGCCTCCGCCTTCTCCCGGGAGATGTAGGCCACCACCTCCGGCGGCGTCAGCCCCTCGGGGAAGACCTCCTCCACCTCCGGCACCCGGACGGTGAAGTCCGTCACGCCGATGCGCTCCAAAAGCTCCCGCCTCCGGGGCGACCCGGAGGCCAGTACAATTTGTGCCATAAACAGTATACCTCAAAAACCAGATTTGGTTGCCGTCGCTCCAGCCTGGTGAAACACCAGACAACCAGAGCGCGCTAAAGTTCTTTTTGGGACCCTTTTTCTTACAAGAAAAAGGGTCAAACTCCCGTGGAGCCGAAGCCGCCCCGGTCGGGGGCATCCAGATGGTCCACCCTGGTAAAAAGCAGGGGAGGCTGGTTCTCCACGATGCGGAACTGACAGAGCCGGGTGTTCTTGGGGATGCTCACGTCCCGGGTGGCGTAGGCGGGCCAGCGCCACTGGTCCCCGTCCCCCCGGTAGGAGCCGTCCACAATGCCCATGGAGTTGGCCTGTAAAAGCCCGTAGTTCTTAAAGGTGGAGCTCCGGGGCGCCACGTGGGCCTCGTAGCCCTCCGGCAGGGCGATGGCGACGCCCAGGGGAATCAGCCGAAACTCCCCGGCCTTCAGCACGACGTCCTCCGCCGCCCGCAGATCCACCCAGTCGGACCCGGGGACGCAGCAAAGCTCCTCCAGGTCCTCCACAAAGTATTTTACCTTCAGCTCTTTCGTCTCTCTCATATCTATATGCTCCCAAGCAATAAGAATTTGTATAATTTTATCGATATATTACGATTTGCAATCACTCCACGCCCCGCTGATAGAGCCCCCGGGTGAATTCTCCCTCCGGAGCGCCGCCGTCCCGGTAAGCCCGGCAGATACGGGCGCATTCCTCCGGCGCCTCCGTAGTGAAGCGGAGGCGGGCGTAGGCCAGGCCCAGGCGCAGCCAGTCCGGGCGGTCCGCCAGGTAGAGGGGGCGGGAGTTCTCCACCTCCGTCCGGTGCCCAAAGGCGGGGAGGAGGGGAAAGGCCGCGCCGGTGCGGTCGTTCAGGAAATTTGGCCGGTCACAGCGGCAGCCCGCGCTGTTTTGAATCAGGCAGTTCTCCGTGATCATCAGGGGCAGCCGCCCGTAGACAATGGCCTCGGCGGGGAGGAGCTTCCGCATGTCCCGGATCTGGGAAAAGCGCAGCTCGAAGGACAGGCAGGCGGATTCCAGCCCTTTCTCCCGGAGGTACGCCAGGGAGCGGCTGTTGAAGACATTGAGCCCGTAGTCCCCGCAGAGCCGCCAGCCGCCGCCCCGGACTAAGGGGAAGTGCCCCAGGTTGCCCAGCAGCAGCCCCGTGACGCCAAGCGCCCGGGCTTTGTCCAGCCAACGGCGGATTTGTCCCTCATCCCGGTCCCGCCAGACCCGGGGCAGAACCGCGCAGTACTCCGCCTCCGTCTCCGGCAGGGAGGGGACCTCCGCCAGCAGCTCCAAAGGCACATAGACCCTGGAGGGCCGGAAATCCAGAAGCCCGCCGGTCAGCTGGGCGGCGTTGACCACGGAGACCGTGAACCGGGGCTCCGCCTCGGAACAGTCGATCTCCGGCAGGGGCGGCGCGTCCTGCTCCCGCCGCTGGGGCGGCTGGGACCGGGCGGCGCTCAAAGCCTCCAGGGCCTCCCGCCGCAGGGCGTTCACTGCGGCGGCGGAGAGGGACAGGCCGGGGCCCAAAACCGTCTCCACATGCTCACAGCGGTAGGGGGTCCCCCCGGTCTTGCCCAGCCGGGCGGCCAGGTCCTCGGCGGTGAGTTCCCGGTTCCGGGCGGCCTCCGGCGCGGGGCCGGTCACAGTGACGGAATGTCCGTCCCCGTCCTCCGCCGTCAGCAGGCAGGGAGACCCCGCCTCCACCCGGCAGATAAAGCGCACGGGGACCCGGCCCACCTCCCGGCGGGGAGATTCCACGTCAGGGGCGGCCCCAGCGTTCTCAGGCCGGAAGCCCAGCATCTCGGGGCCCTTCGCGCCCCGCCAATAGGCGTCGGTGAAGCCGGAGCGGGAAAAGGCCCGCTCCAGGGTTTCCCGCTCCTGGGCCGTGGGCTTGCGCCCCTCCTCCAGAAGCCGGGCGTAAATCTCGGTGACGGCGGCCACGTAGCCGGGGGATTTCATCCGCCCCTCGATTTTCAGACAGGCCACCCCCATGTCCCCCATCTCCCCGAGATGGTCCGCCATGCAGGAGTCCTTGAGGCTCAGGGGCCGCCGGTCCTTCGCCGCTCCGTTGACCCCGTAGGGCAAACGGCAGGGCTGGGCGCAGCGCCCCCGGTTGCCGGAGCGGCCCCCAATCAGCGCGCTCATGGCGCACTGGCCGGAGTAGCACATGCACAGGGCCCCGTGGACAAAGGCCTCCACCTCGGCGGGGCAGTTTTTGCAGATCTCCGCCGTGTCCTCCCTGGAGCACTCCCGGGCGACGACCACCCGCTCGCAGCCGTCGGCGGCGATTTCACAAGCCCCGCCGGAGGTGAAAATGCTCATCTGAGTGCTGGCGTGGAGGGGCAGGTCCGGCAAAGCGTGCCGGAGCAGGCCGAAGAGCCCCCAGTCCTGGACCAGCACCGCGTCCACCCCCAGGCGGGAGGCGGTGCGGGCGGCCTCCAGGGCGGCGGGCAGCTCCCGGTCCGACAGGAGGATATTTAAGGTGAGGAAGACCCGGGCCCCCCGGACGTGGCACCAGGCCACGGCCTGGGCAAACTCCTCGTCGGAGAAGTTCCGGGCCCCCCGGCGGGCGTTGAAGGCCCCCCAGCCCAGGTAGACGGCATCCGCGCCGCTGTCCACGGCGGCCCTTAGGGCCTCCGGGGACCCGGCGGGGGCCAGCAGCTCGGGGGTCACTTGGAGCCCCGGCTGTCCAGGCGCTGCTGGAGGCGGACCACCTCCCGCTTCAGCTCGCTGACCTGGCTCTGGGCCTTTCCGGCCTCGTCCAGGTAGCCCTTGATCTGGCGGCGGAGCTGCTCGGCGGTGGCCTGGGCCTTGAAGAGCTCGTCGGCGATGTTGGCGGCGGTGAGGACGGCGGCGTCGGTTTTGCCCACCCGGGTGCTGTTGAGCACCTCGTCCATTTTGTCGCCTACGTACGCGCCCACCTTCTGCATGTAGGAGGGGGACTCCTCCGCCACGAAGGTGTACTCCTCTCCGCAAATGGTCACGACCACGCGGTTCGTCATAAAAAAACCTCCTTCGGCCCCGAAAAGCAAACCTTTCGGCGGACCGCGTAATTTTACAGCGTACAGTATAGCACACCCGGCGGAGGTACGCCACAAGAATTTCGGCGGAATCGAAAAAATTTACAAAACTGGGAACTGGTTGTGATTTTCGCCACTGTGTGCTATCATAAAAGGCGGACCGGCAGACCGGGGAGGGATGAACATGAGAGTGCTGTCCTATGACCCCCAGGACGATTTCTTCTTCGTGGACGTGACCTGGGACGAGTACCGCAGGCTGGCCGCGGAATATGAGATCGATACAAAGGGCGCGGACGCCGAGGAGGTCATTGAAATCCAAAAGGACTACCGGAGGGACATGGCGGAAGAGGTGTTTAACGCGTCCTATCCCTTCCAGCAGTATCTCAGGGACCTCTACGGCATTGACGACATGCCGGAGGTCTGCCTGGTCGTGAAGCGGGATTTATCCGATCTGTGGGTGGACCAATACGACCATCCTTTTCATCACCTATGGAACGGAGAGAGTCCGTGGATCAAAATAAAGCCCGCCCCGATTGGGGCCCTGACCGATTTGGCGGGGCTGAGGCCCGCCGCCGTTGGGGAGGAGCCGAATTCAGCCGCGCCGGAATACGAAGAAAGGGGAGAGGAAAGCGGAATGGAGAAGAAGACCACGTATAATGTGCAGTGGGCAAGAGACGAACTGACGAGCCAGGCGCTGGGAAAATTCTGCGAGTATTACGCCAAGATGGCCCTGCTGTCCTACGGGGTGAGAATCTATACCCCTGAGATCGACGACCACGGAATCGACTTTGTGGCGGAGGGCCGGAAGGGCTTCCTGAAATTCCAGGTGAAGGGCGTCCGGGGACTCTCCCAGGTCTTTATGGAGAAGGAGAAGTTCGACGTGGAAGACGACGCCATGTTTTTGATCCTGATCCTGCTGGTGGACGGGGAGGAGCCGGACATGTACGTCATTCCGGCCTCCGCCTGGCGGCGGGAGAGTACGGTGTTTGTCTCTCACGATTACCCGGGAAAGAAGTCCAAGCCGGACCACACCGTCAACGTCTCTAAGAAGAATCTCCCGGAGCTGGAACAGTACCGGCTGGAAAACATGCTGTCGATATTTTAGAGCGCATAAAAAAGCCTCCTTTTGAAAGGAGGTGGCAGCGCCGAAGGCGCTGACGGAGGATTGTCAGCAGGGAGTCTTTCTACCGCCAGTCTGGCAGTAAAAGAAAGTCCCTGCTGACAATCCCCACCCGGCTTCGCCGGGAGCCCCTTTCAAAAGGGGCCTTTTTATTTCGCGCTTAACTTCATGACGGCGGAGCTCAATACCCCACAATCAGCCCCTTCTCCATGGCGTAAAAACTGGTGAGCCCCCGGCAGGGGAACAGCTCCACGCTCTTGACGGGCAGGTCCTTCAGAATCTGCTCCTTCAGCTTCATGGCCCCGGGCAGGTTCTCGCAGTGGCAGAGGATGACCTCCGCCCCGGTGCAGTCCTTGCTGTCCTTCATCAGCGCCGTGATGGTCTGGTAGGTCTTGGCCTCCCCCCGGGCCTTGCCCGCCACGTGGATGGTCCCCTGGGGCGTGGCGTCGGCGATGACGTGGATGCCCAGGGAGTGGAGCAGGGTGCCCACCAGCGGGCGCATCCGACCGTTCTTAATCAGGTTGTCGAAGTTCTCCAGGGTGAAGCAGGTCCGCAGGGCCGCCTGGTACAGCCGCAGCTGGGCGCAAATCTCCTCGAAGTCCCCGCCGGCCTCCAACAGCTGCTTCGCCCGGCGGATCAGCAGGATCATAGCTCCCGCCGTGGCCTTGGAGTCGATGACGCAGACCTCCTTCTCCGGGTGTTCCTCCAGAATGATGTCCTTGCCCAGGACGGCGGCGTTATAGGTCCCCGAGAGATTGGCGGAGATGGTGAAGCACACCACCCGGTCCGCGTCCTCAAAGGCCTTGGCGAAAGCCGCCGGGGAGGGGCAGGCGGTGGAGGCGGCGGTCTTCTCCACCGCCATGGCCCCCAGGAGCTGGGGGATCTCCAGCGTGTCGTTGTCGATAAACTCCCGCTCCCCCACCTGGAGCCGCAGGGGCACCGTCTCAAATAAGATCTCCCCGCCGCCGAACTCGCTCATGCGCAGGTCGCAGCTGCTGTCGCTCACGATTTTGCAAGTCATATAACACACCCCACAATATGGTTTTCGATATCACATCTGCTGTTATCATACAGGATCCCCGGCCAATTGTCAACGGAAAAAGGGAAATTCCTCCGGGGAATTTTTTCGGGGAATTCACGGTTGACATAACAGTGTGGATAACTCAGTGGATAATGTGCAAAACTCCCTTCCCGGAAGGGGTCCGGCAGGGTGACGGAGCCGTTATGAAAAAGTAACAAAAGTAACATTTTTGGAAAAAACGGCGGGCCGGGCCGGGAAAGGGCGGGAAAAGGGGCCTTTGCCGGCCGGGAGCTTGAACCCGGGGAACTCTTGTGATATAATCGAACCGTTTCAAAATCCTGGGTATTTTTTGGGACAAAAAAGAACGGTTCCCGGCGGATGCCGCCGGTTTTGGAGGAGCTATGGCGAAGAAACAGGATTACGGCAACGAGAGCATTTCCGCCCTGAAGGGCGCGGACCGGGTGCGGAAGCGGCCCGGCGTCATTTTCGGGTCCAACGGCCTGGACGGCTGCGAGCACGCGGTTTTCGAGATTTTATCCAACTCCATCGACGAGGCCCGGGAGGGCCACGGGAAGGCCATTACCGTCACCCGCTTCCTGGACCACAGCGTGGAGGTGGAGGACGCGGGCCGGGGCTGCCCGGTGGACTGGAATGAGAAGGAGCAGAAGTACAACTGGGAGCTGGTCTTCTGTGAGCTCTACGCCGGGGGCAAGTACGACAACGAATCCGGGGACAACTACGAGTTCTCCCTGGGCCTCAACGGCCTGGGCTCCTGCGCCACCCAGTACGCCTCCCGGTACATGGACGTCACCGTCTGGCGGGACGGCTTCGAGTACCGCCTCCGCTTCGAGCGGGGGGAGATCGTGGGAGAGCTCCAGAAGACCCCCCTGCCCAAGTCCCAGGCGAAAAAGACCGGCACCCGGACCCGCTGGCTTCCCGACCTGGAGGTGTTCATGGACATCGCCATCCCGGCGGAGTACTTTACCAGCGTCTGCAAGCGCCAGGCGGTGGTCAACGCCGGGCTCACCTTCCACTTCCGCAATGAGACGGAGCCGGGGAAATTCGAGGAGACGGATTTCCTCTATGAGAACGGCATCGCGGATTACGTGGCCGAGCTGGCGGGGGAGACCGGCCTGACCTCCCCGGCCTTCTGGCAGGCGGAGAAGAAGGGCCGGGACCGGGAGGACGATCCGGAATATAAGGTGAAGCTGTCGGCGGCCTTCTGCTTCTCCAGCCGGGTGAATGTGGTGGAGCACTACCACAACTCCAGCTGGCTGGAGCACGGGGGCAGCCCGGAGAAGGCCAGCCGGTCCGCCTTTGTCTCCGCCATCGACAAGTACCTCCGGGAGCAGGGGAAGTACCAGAAGAACGAGAGCCGAATCACCTGGGCGGACGTGGAGGACTGCCTGATTCTGGTGACCAACAACTTCTCCACCCAGACCTCCTATGAGAACCAGACGAAAAAGGCCGTGACCAACAAGTTCGTCCAGGAGGCCATGACGGAGTTCCTTCGGTCCAACCTGGATATCTATTTCATCGAAAACCACTTCGACGCGGAGAAGATCGCCGGACAGGTCCTTTTGAACAAGCGGAGCCGGGAGAAGGCCGAGGAGGCCCGGCTGAGCATCAAGAAAAAGCTGTCCGGCGGCGTGGACATCGCCAACCGGGTCCAGAAGTTCGTGGACTGCCGGACGAAGGACGTGGACCGCCGGGAGATCTACATTGTGGAGGGCGACAGCGCCCTCGGCAGCGTGAAGCTGGCCCGGGACTCGGAGTACCAGGGCATCATGCCCATCCGGGGCAAGATCCTGAACTGCCTCAAGGCGGACTACGCCCGGATCTTCAAGAGCGAGATCATCACGGACCTCATCAAGGTCCTGGGCTGCGGCGTGGAGGTCCAGAATAAGCACGCGAAAGACGTGTCCTCCTTCGACCTGGGAAACCTCCGCTGGAGCAAGGTGGTCATCTGCACCGACGGCGACGTGGACGGCTTCCAGATCCGCACGCTGGTGCTGACCATGCTTTACCGCCTGACCCCCACCCTGATTCGGGAGGGCTACGTCTATATCGCGGAGACTCCGCTGTTTGAAATCAACTGCGGGGAGAAGACCTGGTTCGCCTACTCGGACAAGGAGAAGAACGACATTGTCAAGGAGCTGGAGGGGAAGAAGTATAAAATCGACCGCTCCAAGGGCCTGGGCGAAAACGACCCGGACATGATGTGGCTGACGACCATGAATCCGGAGACCCGGCGGCTGATCCGGGTGATGCCGGAGGACGTGGAGCGCACGGCCCAGGTGTTCGACCTGCTGCTGGGGGACAACCTCCAGGGGCGGAAGGACCATATCGCGGAGAATGGGTATAAGTATTTGGAGATGGCGGACATCTCCTAGGCTCCGCCTAGACTGGCCAGAGGGCCCCGCCCTCTGGACTCCCGCCAGGGGAAACCAGTTTCCCCTGGACCCCTCTCATGTATGTTTATTTTGGGTATCTATTTCCCTGAGATGCTGATTCACCAGCCACCGAATGTAACCCGGAACGGTGCGGCCTGTTGCCTGAGCCATGCGGGTCAAACATTCGTGGTCCTGCTGTGGGAGCGTCAAATAGACCTGTTTTTTCTGACAATGTTCTTTCATAAAATCACCCTGTTCTATTATAAATGAATGTCTTTCCGACCAGGGAATTTAGACAAAATATATCTAAATTAAAAAACGCACATAAATAAAATCGCGAACGAGCTTGGTATTAACAAACAGCAAAAGGATACGATACTATGCCAAAGAAGAAAACACCCAATCCCCATCACCTACAGGAGGCCCTATAATGAAACAAGCCCTCTACGCTCTGGCGGCGGCCATCCTGGTCTCCGCCCTGGCCCTGTGCTGGGCCGTCAAAACCGCCGCCCCTGACGCTCCCGCCGTAGCCGCCGTCCCGGAGGACCCGCGGGCGGAGATTCGGGCCCAGGTCCGGGACATGGTGCTGGCCCGGGAGGTTATCCCCGCGGACTACCTCCGCCTTTTGGACCAGGACCTGGCGGCCCTGGCGGAGGAATACAACGCCCAGACCGCCAACCTGAAAGACCAATACACCGTCTACGCCAAGGAACAGATTCACAGCGTGTTCGAGTATTACCGGGAAAACGAGCCGGAACAGCTCAACTACTTCGCCAGCGAGGAGCTGATCTGCGAGGCGGCGGCGCACCTGGCCCGCTGCGCCCTCTACCGGAACCCGCAGCAGCTCTTTTACGACGACCCCGCTATGGCCTACGCCCTCTCCGGCGAGGGGGGAGGCTCCGGCGCCCTGTGGGCCGTGGCCGTTCACCAGGGCTTCCAGGCAGGGGGCAATCTCGTCAAAACCGTCGAGGCCTACCTGGACCAGGTGGACGCGTTCGTGGACGCCCTGAACGGGACCGCGCCGCCGGAGGGGCCGGAGGGCTCCCCGCAGAACTGAATATTTAAGTAAGGAATCAACATCATGCCAAAGAAGAAAACACCCGAGACCGGAAAACCCAAGTCCGGCAACCCCAACGTCCTGGGCCTCCACGCCGCGGTGGTGGAGCAGCCCATCACCGATACCCTGGAAACCAACTACATGCCCTACGCCATGAGCGTCATCGTCTCCCGGGCCAT
>CAJUOD010000032.1 GCA_910587875.1 uncultured Oscillibacter sp.
GCCTCGGCCAGGTCGGCGTCCTTGCCGAAGAACTTCAGCAGGAAGGCGGAGATCGGGAAGCTGACCACGGCGGCGATAGCGATGCCCGCGATGTTGGCGAAGTAGCCGCCCCGGGGAGTCATGAGCATTTCCGCGATGATGCTGCCGGGGGAGGCCGCGGCCACCAGGCCGCCGCCTAGGACGGAGAGGGTGAAGATGCCCACGATGTTGCCGATCATGGGTCCCAGGATGACGATGGGGTTCATGAGGACATAGGGGAAGTAGATCTCATGGATGCCGCCCACGAACTGGATGACGGCGGCGGCGCCGGCGGAGGAGCGGGTCTCGCCCTTACCCGCCACGCAGTAGGCCAGGAGCAGGCCAAGGCCGGGGCCGGGGTTGGACTCGATCATGAAGAGGATGGACTTGCCCATTTCCATGGCCTGGTCCGTTCCGATGGGGGTGAAGACGCCGTGGTTGATGGCGTTGTTCAGGAAGAGCACCTTGGCGGGCTCCACCAGGACGGCGGTAAGGGGCAGCAGACCGTTATTCACCAGCAGCTCCACGCCCTTGCCCAGAATGTCGGTAACCACCACGCAGGCCGGGCCGATGACGAAGATGGACAGGACGGCCAGGATGCCGCCGATGATGCCCACGGAGAAGTTGTTGACCACCATCTCGAAGCCCGCGGGAATGTGGCCCTCCATGGCCTTGTCAAACTTTTTGATGCACCAGCCGCCTAAGGGTCCGCAGATCATGGCCCCGATGAACATGGTGCTGGAGGTGGAGGCGATGGCGCCCAGGGTGGCCAGCGCGCCGGTGACGGCGCCCTTCTGTCCGCCCACGGCCTTGCCGCCGGTGTAGCCGATCAGGATGGGCAGGAGATAGGAGAGCATGGGGCCCACCATGGTGTTGATGGTGGCGGCGGGGCCCCATTTGCCCAGCCAGCCGTCCGGTATGAACAGGGCTGCGATCAGGCCCCAGGCGATGAAGGCTCCGATGTTGGGCATGACCATGCCGCTGAGGAACCGTCCAAACTTTTGGACTCTTTCTTTCATAGATGAACGTCCTTTCTCATGAATATGTCAGGGTCAGGAGGCGGCGCCTCCCGGCTAAGGGAAAACAGGGTTCAGAACAGGGGCAGGAGCTTCCGGATCTCCTCTCCGGTAGCCAGGCCGTCGGAAAAGGCGGTGGCGGACCCGGCGGCGGCCCCCATGCGGTGGGCGGCGGCGTAGTCCCGGGAGGATAACCATCCGGCCAGGAACCCGGCCACCATGGAGTCTCCCGCGCCCACGGAGCGGCGGGCCATGCCCGGGGGCACCCCCAGACGGCGGGCCGCGCCGGTCTCGTCCAGCAGGAGGGACCCGTCCCCGGCCAGGGAGACCAGGATGTTCCGGGCCCCCTGTGCCTGGAGGCTTTCGGCGCAGGAGAGGATCTCCTCCTCCGTCAGGGAGCCCTTTCCGAAGAGCTCCCCCAGCTCGGCGCTGTTGGGCTTGACGAGGAAGGGGCGGCAGGGGAGAACGCCCTTCAGCAGATCCCTGGCGGCGTCCACCACCGTCAGGACGCCCCGGCCTTCCACCCGCTTCAGGATGGTTTGATACACGTTGCCGGGCAGCCCGGCGGGCAGGGACCCGGCCAGGACCAGCACGTCGCCCTCGTCCAGGCGGTCCAGCTTTTGGAGCAGGGCCTCCAGGGCCGGGGCGGGGATGGCGGGTCCCTGGCTGTTGATCTCGGTCTCGCCGCCGCCTCCGCCGGAGCGGATTTTGACGTTGACCCGGGTCAGGCCCTCCTCCAGCCAAATGAAGTCCGTGGGGATGCCCCGGGCCTTCAGCCCGTCCTCCAGGGCTTTGCCGGTGAACCCGGCCACAAAGCCCAGGGCCGTGGTGTCCACGCCCAGGCCGCGCAGGACCGTGGAGACGTTGACGCCCTTGCCGCCGAAGTGCATGCGCTCCCGGCTGGTGCGGTTCAGCTCCCCGGTCCGGAAGCCGTCCACCAGGACCTCGTAGTCCAGGGCGGGGTTCAGCGTTACCGTATAGACCACGCTCACACCTCCCTGACGTCCGTGTAGTCCCGGTACCGCCGGTCCGGCAGCCGGTCCGTGATGATGCAGGCGGCGTCAATGGGGAAGATCACCGTCGCCGTCACCTGACCGAATTTGCTGGAGTCCGCCAGCACGTAGACCTCCTGGGCCCGGTCCGCCGCCAGGGATTTCACGGCGGCCTCCTCCGGGTCCGGGGTGGTGAAGCCCTGGGCGATGGTGACGCCGTTGGCCCCCAGGAAGGCCTTGGTGAAGTTGTACCGCCGCAGGGCGGCCAGGGTGTCCGCGCCGATGAGGGCCATGGTGCCCGCCTTGAGCATTCCCCCCAGCACGTGGGTTCGGAGATTCCGCTCCATCAGGCGGCAGGCGCATTCGACGCTGTTGGTCAAAAACAGGGCTTTGGAGATCCGCAGGTGCTCCGCCATCCGGAGGACCGTGGTGCCCGCGTCCAGGAAGACCACGTCGTCGTCCCCGATGAGCCCGGCGGCGTACCGGGCGGCCCGGTCCTTCTCCTGGGTGAAGAGCCCCCGCTTTGTCTCCATGTCCAGCTCCTCGCCGTGGAACTCCCCGCCCAGCAGCATGGCGCCGCCGTGGACCTTGCTCAGCTTTCCCTGCTTGGCCAGCGCGTTCAGGTCCCGCCGGATCGTAGCCTCGGAGGCGCCCGTTACCAGACAGAGGTCCGTCACCGTGGCGGCCCGCCGCTGGGCCAGCTCCTTGAGAATCCGTTCCGCGCGTTGTTCAGCCAGCATAGTTCACCCCCCTCTTTCTGATTGAAAATGGCTGGTTTCGGATTTCCTTGCTTATCATAACGCCAAATTCAATCAAAGTCAATAGAGCGCAATCAAACTCAATCATATAAAATCGGGTGGAAAATTTGTGCAGTCCGCCGAAGGACGGCCCTTACAGCGTCTTGATGAAGCGCTCCACCCGGTCCAGGCCCTCCTTGAGGTCTTCGTCGGAGTAGCAGTAGCTCAAGCGCATGTAGCCCTCCGTGCCGAAGTACACGCCGGGGATGAGGCCCACCAGGCCCTCCCTCAGCATCTTCTCGCAGAAGGACAGGGAGTCCATGCCGTAGCGCTTGATGTTGATGAACATGTAGAAGGCCCCCTCGGGCTTCTGGACCTCCAGGCCCATGTCCGTCAGGCGCCGGTAGACGTAGTCCCGGCGCTTGCGGAAGAGCTCCGTCATGGGGGAGGCGTCGCTCTCCAGGGCCGCCACGCAGGCGGGCTGGACGAAGGCGGGGGCGGAGACCACGGCGTACTGGTGGAAGATCTGCATCCGGTCCCGGATGGGGGCGTCCGCCAGGCACCAGCCCAGCCGCCAGCCGGTCATGGCGTAGGGCTTGGAGAAGCTGTTGATGACGATGATCCGGTCCCGCATATCCTGGTACTCGGCGAAGCTGTGGTAGTCCTCCGTGTAGACCAGGCTCCGGTATACGTCGTCACAGAGGACGAAGATGGGCCTGTCCTTCAGGACCCCGTGGACGGCGTCCAGGGTCTCCCGGGTGTAGATGCAGCCTGTGGGGTTGTTGGGGGAGGTGAGGACGATGGCCTTGGTCCGGGGGGTGATGGCGGCCTCCAGGGCCTGGGGGTCAATCTGGAAATGATGGTCCTCCGTGGGCAGGGCCACGGGCACGCCCCGGCACAGCTGGGTGATGGACTCGTAGAGGCTGAAGGCCGGGGTGGGGATGATGACCTCGTCCCCGGGATTCAGCACGGTGGACAGGCCGATGAAGAGGCTCTCCGTGGCCCCGATGGTCAGGATGATCTCGTCGGGGGAGTACTTGAGGCCGTGGGCCCGCTCCTCGTATTTGGAGATGGCCTCCAGCATGTAGGGGTAGCCGTTGCCGGGGGGATAGTGGGTGTCGTTCCGGTCCAGGGCGGCCTTGGCGGCCTCCTTCACCACGTCGGGGGTGTTCTGATCCGGCTCGCCGATGGTCAGGGCGCAGGCGCCGGGGGTGTCCCGCACCAGGAAGGTGAAGCGGCGGATGCCGGACAGCTCCAGGCCCAGCACGGCGCTGTTCAATGTCAGGTTCATAGGGATCACGCTCCTTACTTATGAGTACGAGACCAGTATAAGCGCAGTGCGGGGGCTTGTCAACGCTTTAAAGCGAAAAGGACGCCGAGAAAACGGCGTCCCGGTCCGGCTTAGCGGTCGCTGGGGAGCCAGCAGTCCTGGAAGATCAGATCGTCTACGTCCCCGGCGGCGGTTTTAAAGATGCTCACGGCAGGTCCTCCTTTTGTTTTTGAGACTATTTGACAGTCTATGCGGGAGGATCGAAAAAGATTCCTCCCCCGGATTTCCGGGGGAGGAAGGGAGGTCAACTTTTACAGGCTCATCTTGTAAATCTCGACGATGTCCTCCACGCTGAGGGGGACGAAGGTCTTGTCAAAGCCGTCGATCCGGGCCTTCCGGGCCATCTCCGGGAAGTACTCCGGGCTGATGCCCAGCTCCGTCAGCGTGGCGGGGAGGCCCAGGGAGGTGAAGAAGTCCCGGGTCCTCTGGATAGCGGCTTCCGCCAGCTCCCGGGCGGGGAGGGCGGGGTCCAGGCCCCAGACGGCGGTGCCGTACCGGGCGAAGCGGGCCTCGGTCTTGTCGCTGAGCACATAGCGCATCCAGTTGGGGGTCAGGATGGCCAGGCCCACGCCGTGGGTCACGTCGTAGAAGGCGGAGAGCTCGTGCTCCATCCGGTGGACGCTCCAGGCCACGGGCTTGCCCATTTTCAGGAAGCCGTTGATGGCCCAGGAGGCATTCCACATGAGGTTGGCCCGGGCCTCGTAGTCATTGGGGGTCTCGATGGCCTTGGGGCCGTACCTCACGCAGGAGCGGAGGATGGCCTCCGCCAGGCTCTCTGCCAGGTAGTTGTCCTCAATGGGGCTGAAATAGTTCTCCAGGGTGTGGGACATGATGTCCGCCGTGCCCGCGGCGGTCTGGGAGGCGGGCAGGGAGTAGGTGTATGTGGGGTCCAGGATGGACACGGCGGGATAGCAGCAGGGCCCGGAGAAGGATTCCTTTTCGTTGGTCTCCGGGTTGGAGATGACGGCGATGTCGTCCATCTCGGAGCCGGTTGCCGCCATGGTCAGCACGGTGAAGATGGGCAGGGCCCGCTCCGGCGTCAGCTTCTTGGCGGAGAGGTCCCAGGGGTCCCCATCGTAGTAGAATCCGGCGGCCACGGCCTTGGCGCAGTCGATGACGCTGCCGCCCCCCAGGGCCAGCACGCCGTCCAGCCCCTGCTCCCGGCAGAGGCGCACGCCCTCCCGAACCGTGGCGATCCGGGGATTGGGCTCCACGCCGGGGAGCTCGGCCCATTGGACGCCGTGGGCCTTCAATTGGGCAATGGCCGCGTCGAAGACGCCGTTTTTCTTGACGCTGCCCCCGCCGTAGACCACCAGCACCTTGCCGGCCCGGGCGGCGATCTCGGCGCCCAGCTTCTTGATCTGGCCCTCTCCGAAGTGGACCACCGTGGGAATGGAGTAGGTAAAGTTTTTCATCGTGCCCTCCTTCGTTCTTGTACGGTCAGCCGTGGAGCCGCCGGGCGGCGGCGTCGGCCTCGCGGAGAATCCTGTCCGCGTCCAGGGTCAAAAATTCGCCGTTCTCATAGAGGATCTTCCCGTCCACCATGGTCATGACCACGTCGCTGCCCTGGGCGGAGTAGACCGTCAGGGCCAGGGGGTCGAAGTTGGGGACCATGTGGGGACGGGTCAGGTCCAGGGCGATGATATCCGCCTTCTTGCCCACGGCCAGCTCGCCGGTGTCCTCCCGACCCTGGAGCTTCGCGCCGTTTCTCGTGGCCATGGCCAGGAGCTGGGCGGGCTTTAAAATGGTGGGGTCCTGGTGGTAGCCGTTGTGGAGAACGGCGGCCAGGTGGAGCTCCTCCAGCATATTCAGGTTGTTGTTGCTGGCGGCCCCGTCGGTGCCCAGGGTGACGTTGAGCCCCAGGTCCAGCATCCGCTGGATGGGGGCGAAGCCGCTGCCCAGCTTCATGTTGCTGGTGGGGTTGTGGATGGGGCTGACGCCCTTTTCCAGCATGAGGGCCATGTCCTCCTCCGTCACAAAGACGCAGTGGGCGGCGGCGGTGGGGCAGTCGAAGGTCCCCAGGTCGCAGAACCACTTCGCCGGGGTTTTGCCGTACTTCTCCACGCACTCGTCGTGCTCCTTTTTCGTCTCGGAGAGGTGGATGTGCATCCGGCCCCCCAGGGCCTTGCAGTCCGCGCTGTAGGGGCCCACGATGTGCTCGAAGCAGGTGTATTCCGCGTGGACGGAGAAGTCGATGCGGACCCGGCCGTCCCCCGCGCCGTGGTAATCCTTGAAGAGCTGGATGGACTCCCTGGCCCGGAAGTTCTCGGCGTAGGTCTCGTCCTTGTTGAAGCACTGGACCGGGCGGGAGATGTTGGCCTTGATGCCGCAGGCCAGGGCGTTTTCCACGGCGGTCTGGGGCTCGAAGTACATGTCGGAGTAGCTGGTGGTGCCGGTGGAGAGCATTTCCAGCAGGGCCAGCTGGTTGCCAAGCCGGATGTCCTCCGCCGTCAGCTTGTCCTCGATGGGCATGATCTTCCCGAAGAGCCACTCCTGGAGGCTCAAATCGCTGCCCACGCCCCGGAGCAGCACCATGGGGCTGTGGCCGTGGCAGTTGATGAGGCCGGGGAGCAGCAGGCGGCCCGCCATGTCCTTCTCCCGGTCATAGGGGGCCTGGGGCTTGTCCGTCCCGATGTAGTCAATGGTATCCCCGTCCACGCCCAGGTAGGCGTTCTCCAGGCAGCGGAAGCCCGTTCCCTGGCTGGCGAGGACGTCACAGTGTTTCAGCAGCAGCTTCATAAGCTCATTTCCTCCTGTCTCAAATGGCGGCTAGGATGGTTTTCATGTATTCGCTGAAGGGCCCGGCGACGCGCTCCGCCGTCTCGTCCACCTCCTGGCCGCTGAGGGGCCGGTCCAGCACCCCCGCCGCCATGTTGGTGATGACGGACAGGGCCAGCAGGGGGAGCTGGCAGTGGGCGGCGGTGAGGGCCTCGGTGACGGTGGACATGCCCACGGCGTCCGCGCCTAGGAATCGGGCGGCCCGGATCTCCGCCGGGGTCTCGAACTGGGGGCCGGGGAAGAACATGTAGGTCCCCTCGTGGACCCGGAGGGGGGAGCCCCGGGCGCAGTCCAGGGCCAGCTTCCGCAGCTCCGGCGTGTACATCCGGGAGACGTCGAAAAACCGGGGGCCGAAGTCTTCCGCGTTGGGCCCCCGGAGGGGGCTGTCCCCGTTGAGCTTGATGTGGTCCCGGAGGACCATGACATCCCCGGGGCGGTAGCCCGTGTTGACGCCGCCGGCGGCGTTGGTGAGGACCAGGGCCCGGATTCCCAGCAGCTTCAGCACCCGGACGGGGATGACCAGCTCCTCGAAGGAGTAGCCCTCGTAGGAGTGGAAACGGCCGGACATGCAGACCACCCGCTTCCCAGCCACGGTGCCGAAGATCAGCTTCCCGGCGTGGGAGTCCACGGTGGAGAGCAGGAAATGGGGGATGTCGGCATAGTCCACTTCCACCGGATTCTCAATGGCCCGGGCGAAGGGCCCCAGGCAGGAGCCCAGGACCACGCCGATCTCCGGGACAAAGTCCGCCTTTGTCCGCAGGAAGCCGGCGGCGGCTTGGAAGTATTCAAGGGTGTAGGCCATGGACCGGACCACCTCCTGGCAATGATATCCTGATTTTAACACAGGACCGGGGGGGGTGTCAATCGGACGGACATTCCTCTTTTCTCCCGGGGCGTTTGGTGGTATACTGAACCTGTTCAAAGGAGGGAAGAACCTATGTATGAGCTGATCCAGGCTTCCGAGAGGAGCTATTACATCCAGAGCCCGGCCAAGATCGGCCTGGTGCAATTGGGGGAGACCGAAGTCTGCCTCATCGACAGCGGCAGCGACAAGGAGGCGGGCCGGAAGGTCCGGCAGCTTCTGGACGCCCATGGCTGGCGGCTGGCCGCCATTTACAACACCCACTCCAATGCCGACCACATCGGAGGGAACCGCTATCTCCAAAACCAGACGGGCTGCAAGATTTACGCCCCGGGGATCGACTGCGCCTTCACGCGCCACCCGATTCTGGAGCCCTCCTTCCTCTACGGGGGCTACCCCTGTAAGGACCTGCGCCACAAGTTCCTCCTGGCCCAGGAGAGCGGGGCGGAGGAGCTGACGGCGGAGAGCCTGCCGGAGGGCTTTGAGATCATCCCCCTGCCGGGGCACTTCTTCGACATGGTGGGCTACCGGACGCCGGACAATGTGGTGTATCTGGCGGACTGCCTCTCCAGCCGGGAGACCCTGGACAAGTACCAGATCGGCTTCCTCTATGACGCCGCCGCCTATTTGGACACCCTGGAAAAGGTGAAGGCCATGGAGGCCCGGCTTTTCATCCCCGCCCACGCGGAGGCGTCGGAGGATGTGTCCGCCCTGGCCCAGTACAACATCGACAAGGTGCTGGAGATCGCGGACAAGATTTCCGCCCTCTGCCGGGAGCCCCTGGGCTTTGAGGAGATCCTCCAGAAGCTCTTCCAGGACTACGGCCTGGCTATGAACTTCGAGCAGTACGTGCTGGTAGGGAGCACCGTCCGCTCCTATCTCTCCTGGATGAGGGACGGCGGGCGGCTGGAGGCCCTGTTTGAGGACAGCCGCCTCCTCTGGCGGGCAGTCTGACCGTTCAGGACAAAAATCCGGCGTTTCAGGGCGGCGGGCTTGTCCCGCCGCCCGGTCTTTGCTACGCTGTAAGGCGGTGATGACAATGCTCCGTATCGCGGTCTGCGACGACGAATCTCATATGCTGGACGATCTGTCCGCCCGGATCTCGGACTGCCTGGACGCGTTGGGCTGCCGGGAATTCCGCCTTGCCCGCTTCTCCGGCGGCGGGGCCCTGCTGGAGGCCGGGGAAGACTTCGACCTGGTCCTCCTGGACATCCAGATGCCCCCGCCCGACGGGCTGGAGACGGCGAAGGCCCTCCGCCGCCGGGGGGACGGGTGTCTGGTGGTGTTTTTGACGGTGCTGCGGGAGCGGGTCTTCGACGCCTTCGAGGTGGAGGCCTTCGACTACCTGGTGAAGCCCCTGGACCCCGCCCGGCTCCGCCGGACCCTGGAGCGGGTCCTGGAGGCCCTGGACCGGCGGAGGGCCCGGACGCTGCTCATCCAGCGGGGGACCGCCCGGGAGGTGGTCCCCCTGGATGAGATCGTCTACTGCGAGGTGCTGGGGCGGAAGATCTACCTCCACCGGCAGGACGGCGGCGTCCTGGACTACTACGACAAGCTGGCGGACCTGGAGCGGCGGCTGGGGAGCGGCTTCTTCCGCTGCCACCGGAGCTATCTTGTAAACCTGGACCACGTCCGGGGCTGCGGCGGCGGGCAGGTGCGGCTGAGCGGGGGCGGGGCCGTCCCTGTCTCCCGCCTCCGGGAGGGAGACCTGACCCAGGCGCTGCTGCGCCGCATGCGAGAGCGGGGTGGATGACATGGACTGGTTTACCCTTGGCCTGGACGCGTTCAGCCTGACGGCCCAGGCGGCGCTGTACATGGCCTTTCTCTGCCGCCTGACGGGGAAACGGGCCCAGGTCCGGCACGTTGTTCTGTACCTCGGTTTGCTGGTCTGCGCCCAGCGGCTCTGCGTCGCCGCCGGGTGGGGGACGCCCCCGGCTCTGATCATGGTGCTGTCGGCCCTTTACGCCGTGAGCCGCCTGGCGCTGAAAAACGGACCTGCCCAGTCCTGCACGGCATCGCTGCTGGCGGTGTATATCTATCAGCTGTCCACCGGCGCGATAAACTCGCTGGAGGTCACGGTTTGCCCCTATGTGCCCTTGGGCCTGCCGCTGTACGGCATGATTGTGCTGGCGGCGCTGGTCTCCGTGGGGCTGTGCTGGGCCTGTTACGCCCTGGTGCTGCGGCTCCTCCCAACCGGGGACTGCGGGCCCTATCCGGGGCTTTTGTCCCTGCCGGGCCTCTTTTTCCTGGCGGCGGAGCTCTATATCTTGGAGACGGCCTACAGCCGCCTCCCCGTCTCCCCGGTGCCGCCGGGTCGGCATCTGGCCCTGCTGGCCCTCCAGGTCCTGGGGCTGGCGGCGCTGCTGTGTACGCTGTACGCCTACCGCCGGGCCTGCCGGGGCATCCAGGCCCAGGCGGAGCTGGACTCCCTGAGCCGGTCGGTCCAGGCCCAGAGGACCTATGTGGCGGAGGCCCAGGCCCGGTATGAGAAGACCCGGTCCTTCCGCCACGACCTTCAAAACCACCTCTCGGTGCTGAGCGGCCTCCTCTCCGCCGGAAGGACGGAGGAGGCCCGGGGCTACCTTCAAAAGATGGAGGCGGCCTCCGGGGCCCTGGCCCCGCCCTGCCGGACGGGGGACCCGGCGGTGGACGCCCTGCTGGGGGAGAAGCTGGCCCTGGCAGAGGCCAGGGGCGTTCCGGCGGAGGTCTCTCTCCGTCTGCCGGGGGAGGGCAGTCTGGACGGCTTCGACCTCTGCGTCATCTTCGCCAACGCCCTGGACAACGCCCTCCGGGCCTGTGGAGAGGCGGAGGGGGAGCGCTTCCTCCGGGTCCGGGGACAGCGGCAGGGGGACTTTTACCGCCTGGAGTTTGAGAACAGCTGCGCCCCCGGCCCGCCGCCGGAGCCCGGGACGGGCCTGAAAAACATCCGGGCGGCGGCGGAGAAGTACGGCGGGGCGGCGGCCTGGGAAAAGACCGGCGGGCGCTTCCGCCTGGACGTGCTGCTGAACATCTCAGGACAACAGGGAGGCAGTTCAGGGCGAAGTGCTTGAAAACCGGCGGAGGTATGCTAAACTGGACCCAACGAAACAAGAAGGGAGGGGGCTCTTATGATCCCGATTTCCAGCAATGTGTCCCGGCCCGTCCCCGCCCTCCGGGAGGCGGAAAAGGCCCGGGAGGCCCGGCCCGTATCCCCGGCCGCGTCTCAGGACAAGGGCCCGCTGAAGCCCGCCCGCGACGAGTACCTCCCTGAGGAGAAGCGGGAGCCCTATGGCCGCTATTGGCTGGGGAAGGACGAGGACGGCAGCCCCAAGATCTACTTTGACGACCCTGAGGCGAAGGAGGGCGCGCCCGTTTCCCCGGAGGCCCCCAAGGCGGAGGACCCGGACGGGGAAAAGGAACCCATGTCTCCGAAAAAGGCCGGGGACAAGGGCGAAAAGGAAGAGAAATGCACCGCCAATACCGACGAGGTGGACCGGGAGATCCGGAAGCTGAAGGAGAAAAAGCAAAAGCTGGAGGCCAAACTCAACCGGGAGACCGACGAGACGAAGCGGGAGAGCCTGGAACGCCAGCTGGCCCAGGTGGAGAATGAGCTGAGGCAGAAGGACAACGACTCCTACCGCCGCCAGCACACGAAATTCACAAACGGCTGAGCCGATGAGATGAGCATATCAGCGCGGAGAAATTTTTTCTCCGCGCTGATATTTTACAAGCCATCCGGCGGGAAAGGTGCTATAATGAGCCGAAGGAAAGGGGGGAGGAGCCTGTGAGAAACGAGCCCGGCACGGCGGTCTACGACCAGGAGCTGCGCCTGGAGGCGTACCGCTTCCGCCGCTGCTCCTTCCCCAAGCACTTCCACGAGTACTACGTGATCGGCTACATAGAGGAGGGGCAGGGGCTTCTGATTTGCAGGGACGTACCGTACGACCTGAAAAAGGGAGACCTCATCCTTTACAATCCCGGGGACCTCCACGCCTGTACCGAGAGAGGCGCGCCCCCGGACTACTGGGGCCTCCACATCCCCCGGGAGACCATGCTGGATCTGACCGAGGAGCTGACGGGGCGGCGGACGCCGCCGGTCTTTGCCCAAAACGTCCTCACCGACCCGGAGGCCGCCTGGGATTTCCGGGCCCTCCACCGGCAGATTATGAGCGGCTCCCGGGAGTTTGGCAAGGAGGAGCGGCTGCTGCTCCTGCTGTCCCGGCTGCTGCGGCTGTGCGGACAGCCCTTTGAAGTCCCTCCTCCCGCCGGGAGGGAGGCCGTGGAGCGGGCCCGCGCGTTTATGGAGGCCCACTGCGGGGAGCGGATCACCCTGGAGCGGGTCGCCGAAGAGGCGGGGCTGAGCAAGTCGGCCCTCCTCCGGGCCTTCGCCCGGGAGAAGGGGGTCACGCCCTACAACTACCTGGAGAGCCTGCGAATCGGCGAGGCCAAGAAGCTGCTGGAGCAGGGCGTTCCCCCCGCCGAGGCGGCCCTGCGGACCGGCTTCTCCGACCAGAGCCACTTCACCAACTATTTCAGCCGCATCATCGGCCTGTCCCCCGGGGCCTACCGGGAGATCTTCACAGAGAAGGAGAGACCAACCCATGAACAATGACCGGACAAGGGGCCACGCCGCCGCCCTCTTCACCATCCTGATTTGGGGAACCACCTTCATCTCCACCAAGGTGCTGCTCCGGGGCTTTCAGCCGGTGGAGATCCTGTTCATCCGCTTCACCATGGGCCTTCTGGCCCTGTGCCTGGCCTGTCCCCGGCGGATGAGGGGCGTCACGCGGCGGCAGGAGCTCATCTTTGCCGGGGCGGGCCTGTGCGGCGTGTGCCTGTACTACTTACTGGAGAACATCGCCCTGACCTACACCCTGGCCTCCAACGTGGGGGTCATCCTGTCTGTGATCCCCTTCTTCACGGCGGTGCTGTCCCACATCTTCCTGAAGGAGGAGCGGCCCGGCGGGGGCTTTTACCTGGGCTTCGTGGTGGCCATGATCGGCATTTCCCTCATCAGCTTCAGCGGCTCCCAGCTGCAGCTGAACCCGGTTGGGGACCTGCTGTCCCTGCTGGCGGCCATGGTCTGGGCCTGCTACGTGATTTTGACCCGGAAGATCAGCGGCTGGGGGTGGAACACCATTATGACCACCCGGCGGACCTTCTGCTGGGGCATTTTGTGGATGATCCCGGCCCTGTTTTTCTTCGACTGCCGTCTGGGCCTGGAGCGCTTCGCCAATCCCGTGTACCTGGGGAATCTGGTGTTCCTGGGCTTCGGCGCGTCGGCGCTGTGCTTCGTCACCTGGAATTTGGCGGTGAAGCTGCTGGGCCCGGTGAAAACCAGCGTGTACACCTACCTGGCCCCGGTTATCACCATCGCGGCCTCGGTGCTGATCCTCCACGAGCCCATCACGCCCCTGGCGGCCCTGGGGGCCGTGCTGACCCTGGCGGGACTGCTGCTGTCCCAGGGGAAGGACCTGCTGAAAAAGGAGGCGGTGGAAGAACCCGCCGAATAAAGAGCGCGGCGGCCCCGATTTCGGGGCCGCCGTTTTGACGCGGGGTCAGGCGTTCTTTTTCCGGGCGGAGGTCCGGCCCTCGGGCTGAATCTCTCCGGCGGCCAGCAGGGCCCGCTTCGTCAGCGCCGGGCCCACCAGCTCGTACACCAGCACGGAGAACAGGACCACGCTCCGCACCACCGCGCCGTCGGCCAGGGCCTGGGCGGTGATGGCCATGCCCAGGGCCACGCCGGCCTGGGGCAGCAGGGTGACGCCCAGGTACTTTTTGATTTTCTCGTCGCAGCCGCTGAGGGCGCAGCTGCCGTAGGCCCCCACGTACTTGCCCAGGGAGCGGACCAGGATGTAAATAAAGCCAATGAGCAGTACGGAGGGATTCCGCAGCACGGACAGGTCCAGCTCCGCGCCGGAGAGAACGAAGAACAGCACGAACAGGGGGGCCGTCCAGCCGTCCACCCGGCCCATCAGCTCCTCGGAGAAGTCGCAGATGTTGCAGAACAGCGTTCCGGTCATCATGCACACCAGCAGCAGGGAGAAGCCGCAGTGGACGCCGCCGATCTCAAACTCCTTCATGGAGAGGCCCACCGTCAGCAGGACGAAGCCGATGGAAATGGACAGGCGCTTGCTCCGGGAGTGGAAGAACTGCTCCACCCAGTAGAGGGCCACCCCTGCCAGGGCTCCCAGCCCCAGGGAGAGGACGATTTCCACCACCGGCTCCACCAGCACGGTGACTACGCTGACGGCCCCGCTCTCCAGGGCCATAGCCACGCCGAAGGAGGCGGAGAAGAGAACCAGGCCCACCGCGTCGTCGATGGCAACCACCATCAGCAGGAGCCGGGTCATGGGGCCGTCGGCCTTGTACTGCCGGACTACCATCAGCGTGGCGGCGGGGGCCGTGGCGGCGGCGATGGCGCCCAGGGTAATGGCGGAGGACACGGAGATGACCTCCGGCCGAATCAGGTGAAGGAGGATCAGCGCCAGGTCCACCAGCACCGTGGCGGTGACGGCCTGGAGGATGCCCACGACGATGGCCTGTCGGCCCATGGTCTTCAGCTGGCTCACCCGGAACTCGTTGCCGATGGTGAAGGCGATGAAGCCCAGGGCCACCTGGGAGAGGATGTTCAGGTGCTCCACCGCCTCCATGGAGGCGAAGCCCAGGCCGCCGATGTTCAGCGCGCCGATGCAGAAGGGTCCCAGCAGCAGCCCCGCCACCAGATAGGCGGTGACGGCAGGTAGCTTCAGCCGCTTGGCCACCCGGGACAGCAGCAGCCCCCCGATGAGGGCGGCGGACAGGCCGATGAGAATTTCCATATTGCGTTACCTCGGTTTCTATACTAATATATGATGATGTAAGATAGCACCGCCGCCGGAAATCGTCAAGACCCAGAGGGTACAAAAATCCCGGGAATGAGTCCCGAATTTTCGCTGTTTTAGCAAGGGAAAACGTTTGTTATTCTGCGCACTATTGAGATGGGAGGCTTCTATGAAACTTGCGATCAAGACCTGCACCCTGGACATGCCCTATGAGGAGATGCTGGACTTCTGCGCCGCCCAGGGGGTCTCCGCCCTGGAAATCGGCACGGGCAACTGGTCCTCCGCGCCCCACATTGATTTGGACGAGGTCCTCTCCTCCGAGACGGCCCGGACCCGCTGGCGGGACACGCAGCGCCGCCGGGGGCTGGAGCTCTGCGCCCTGAACTGCTCCGGGAACCCCCTGGCCTATGCCAAGGACCGAGAGGTGACGGAGAAGACCTTCCGCCTGGCGGAGAAGCTGGGGGTAAAGAAGATTGTCATGATGAGCGGCCTCCCCGCCGGGCGCCCCGGGGACAAGACGCCGGTGTGGATCACCACCTCCTGGCCCCCGGAGACCCAGGACATCCTGGACTACCAGTGGAACGAGGTGGCCATCCCCGCCTGGCGGGAGCTGGTCCGCCTGGCGGAGGACTGCGGCGTGGAGCGGATTGCCCTGGAGAACCACGGGATGCAGCTGGTGTACAACCCCGAGACGCTGCTGCGCCTCCGGGAGGCCGTGGGGCCCATGGTGGGCATGAACCTGGATCCCTCCCACCTCTTCTGGATGGGCGGGGACCCCATTGAGGCCGCCCGGGTCCTGGGAGAGGCGGGGGCCCTGTACCATCTCCACGGCAAGGATTCCCGGCCGGAACGCCGCCTGTGGGGCCCTAACGGAATGCTGGACACCAAGCCCATTGACGCCTTCCGGCAGAGGAGCTGGAACTATGTGGCGGTGGGCGCGGGTCATGGCGTCCAATGGTGGCAGGAGTTCTTCTCCGCCGCCCGCATGGCGGGGTACGACGATGTGGTCTCCCTGGAGATGGAGGACCTGACCCTGCCCATGCTGGAGGGCCATCTGGCCTCCCTCCGCACGCTGAAGGAGGCGCTGGTGCTTTGACAGAAAAAGGGACGGCTGTACAGCCGTCCCTTTTTTCTCTGTGAAGTTCAGCCCCTCAGCCGGGCAGGCGCTGGTAGATCTCCATCTCCCGATGGAGCCGGTCCGCCAGCTCTGCCGAGCAGTCCCCCGGCAGGGCCCGCCAGCGCCAGTTGCCGCCCAGGGTGGAGGGGGTGTTCATCCTGGCCTCGCTGCCCAGGCCCAGCAGGTCCTGGAGCTGCATCACCGCCAGCTCCGCCGCGGAGGCCCAGGCGGAGCGCATCATGCCCCAGTGATAGCCCTCTTGCCCGTTCAGGCGGAGATAGGCCTTCGCCAGGGCCACGTCCTCCGCCGGGGCGGAGGCCATCCAGCCCAGGATGGTGTCGTTGTCGTGGGTGCCGGTGTAGGCCACGCAGTGGGGGGTATAGCAGTGGGGAAGGTAGCCCCCGCCGGTGTCCCGGCTGTCGAAGGCGAACTCCAGCACCTTCATGCCGGGGTAGCCCGTCTCCTCCAGCAGCCTCCGGACGGAGGGGGTGAGGAAGCCCAGGTCCTCGGCGATGATGTCCCGGGGCCCCAGGGCTGCCTCCACGGCCCGGAAGAACCCGATGCCCGGGCCGGGCCGCCAGCGGCCGTTTCGGGCGGTGTCGTCCCCGGCGGGGATGGCGTAGTACTCGTCAAAGCCCCGAAAGTGGTCAATCCGCAGGGTGTCGAACAGGCGGAACTGGGCGGCGATGCGCCGGATCCACCAGCGGTAGCCGTCGGCCCGCATAGCGTCCCAGTCGAAGAGAGGATTGCCCCACAGCTGGCCGTCGGCGGAGAAGCCGTCCGGCGGGCAGCCCGCCACCTCCGTGGGCCGTCCGTCCGCGTCCAGCTGGAACTGCTCCGGGCTGGCCCAGACGTCGGCGCTGTCAATGGAGACATAGATGGGCAGGTCCCCGATGATGGAGATTCCCCGGCTGTTGGCGTAGGCCTTCAAGCTCCGCCATTGGGAGAAGAAGAGGAGCTGGACCCGCTTCCAAAACTCGATTTCCCCGGAGAGCTTCTTCCGGGCCTCCGCCAGGGCCTCCGGCCTCCGGAGGCGCTCCCCCTCGGGCCACTCCAGCCAGGGGCGGCCCCCGTGGGTCTCCTTCAGGGCCATGAAGAGGGCGTAGTCCTCCAGCCAGTCTGAGAGGTCCCCGCACTCCTGGGAGAGCCGGGCGAGATCTTCCGACCTCAGCCGGGAACAGGCCAGGCGGAGGACGGCAAAGCGGTTTTCATAGAGGGCCAGGTAGTCCACGGCCCTGGGGTTGTTCCCCCAAGGAAGCTCCTGATACTCCTCGGGCTTCAGAAGCCCCTGCTCCGCCAGGAGGTCCAGGTCGATGAAGTAGGGATTTCCGGCGAAGGAGGAGAAGGACTGGTAGGGGGAGTCCCCATAGCTGGTGGGCCCCACCGGCAGGATCTGCCAGCAGGACTGCCCGGCCCGGACCAGAAAATCCGTGAACTCCCGGGCGGCGGCTCCCAGGGCCCCGATCCCATAGGGGGAGGGCAGGGAGGAGATGGGCGTCAGGATACCGGCTTTTCTCAAGTTGGCATCCCCTTTCTTGTTGAAGTCGGAGGGCGGTCACGCCTCCAGCCTGGCGACGCTCTCGCCGGGAATGAGCTGGAAGGGCACCACCTCGTGGACAGGAGCCTGGCCCCTGCGCTCGATGCCCCGCAGCAGCACGTCCACGCCCCGCTCGGCGAGGCGCTGGGTGTCCTGGCGGACAGTGGTGAGCCGGGGGACGGAGTAGCTGGCCATGGGGATGCCGTCGTAGCCCACCACGGAGATGTCCTCCGGCACCCGCTTGCCCCGGTCCCGCAGGGCCCGGACGGCCCCGATAGCCATGACGTCGCTCATGGCGAAGATGGCCGTCAGGTCCGGGCGGCGATCCAGCAGCCGCTCCGTGGCGGCGTAGGCGTCCGCCATGGAGTAGCGGCAGGGCTCGCACTGGCGCTCCGGGTCGAAGGGCAGGCCCAGGCGGGCAAAGGCCCGGCGGCAGCCCTCCAGGCGGCGGTAGCTGATTTGGGAGCAGGACCAGTTGCCTCCCAGGAGGCAGATGCGCCGGTGGCCCTGCTCCGCCAGGAACTCGATGACCTGGGCGGCAGCCTCGCCGTCGTCGGTGGTCAGGGAGGAGAGGTTGTCAAAATGCAGGTCCTTGGCCGTGTTGGTCAGCAGCACGCAGGGGACGGCGATGGGCTGGAACCGGGCCCGGAAGAGCTCCAGGTCTCCCCCCAGGAAGAGGATGCCCAGGGGCTTGCGCTCCCGGCAGAGCTGGAGGGCGTAGGAGACCTCGTCGGCGTCCTCGTCCAAATAGTAGACCACGGCGTCCCGCCCGCTGTCCCGGAGGAGGGCCTGGACCCGCTCCACCAGGTCGGCAAAGAGCATGTTTTGGGTGCCCTTCACCAGGATGGTAATGCCGGTCCCGGCCTGCTGTTTCAGGTGCTTGGCGTTGTTGTTGGGCTGGAAGCCCTGGGCTTCCACCACCGCCAGGACCTTCCGCCGGGTCTCCTCGCTGACGTCGGGGTGGTCGTTCAGCACCCGGGACACGGTAGCCACGCCGCACCCGGACAGCCGGGCGATGTCTTTAATTGTCATACCATGTCCCTCCTAACTCGGACTTACGTTGCCGTCGCTTCAGGCTGGTAAAGCGCCGGACTGCCAGAGCGAGATAAAGTTCTTTTTGGTTACTTTTTCTTTCAAGAAAAAGTGACTAGCCTTTTACGGCTCCGGCCGCAACCCCCTTGATGATATACTTCTGGCAGCTCAGGTAGAACACCACAATGGGGATGATGGCCATGACCAGGGAGGCCATGATGGCGCCCATGTCCACCCGTCCGTAAGAGCCCTGCATCCGCTGAATGGTGATGGGGATGGTGCTGAACTTGTTCAGGTCCAGGGTCAGGTAGGGCAGCAAAAAGTCGTTCCAGATCCACATGGTCTCCAGAATGCCCACGGAGATATAGGTGGGCTTCATAATGGGCAGGACCACGGAGAAGAAGGTCCGCAGGGGGGAGCAGCCGTCAATCATGGCGGCCTCCTCAATCTCAATGGGGATGGACTTGACGAAGCCGCAGAACATGAACACCGCCAGCCCCGCGCCGAAGCCCAGGTAGATGATGATCAGGCCCCAGGGCGTGCCCAGGCGCAGCCGGTCCGTCACCAGGGAGAGGGTGAACATGACCATCTGGAAGGGAACTACCATGGAGAAGACGCAGAGGAGATACAGGATCTTGGTGGCGGTGCTCTTCACACGGGTGATATACCAGGCAAACATGGAGGTGCACAGCAGAATGACCACCACGGACCCCACGGTCATGACCACAGTCCAGAGGACGGACTCCAGGAAGTTGTACTTCTCCATGGCGTTGGCGAAGTTCTCCAGGGCCACCCAGGTCTTCTCCGAGGGGAGCTTGAAGGGCTCCAGGTTGATGAACGCCTTTTTCTTGAAGGAGTTGATGAGGACGATGAACAGGGGAGCCACGTAGAAGATGGAGATCACGGTGAACAGGATGGTGGCGAACCAGCCGCCTCTCGCTTTGCGTTTCATTACTGCTGCACCTCCTTGGAGCGGGTCATTTGCAGTTGGATGAGGCCCAGGGCCACCACCAGCACGAAGAAGACCACGGCCTTGGCCTGGCCCACGCCCTGGTAGCCCACACGGCCGTAGAACGTGTTGAAGATGTTCAGCGCCAGCATCTCCGTCTGCTTCATGGGCTCGCCGGCGGTGAGGGACAGGTTCTGGTCGAAGAGCTTGAACCCGTTGGTCAGGGTCAGGAAGGTGCAGATGGTGATGGAGGGCATCATGTTGGGGATGGTGACGTTCCACAGCCTCTGCCAGCCGTTGGCCCCGTCGATTTCCGCCGCCTCGTTCAGGTCGCCGGGGATGGACTGGAGGCCCGCGATGTAGATGATCATCATATAGCCGATCTGCTGCCAGCAGATGACCACCACCAGGCCCCAGAAGCCGTACTTGGCGGAGATCTTCAGCGCCAGGTCATACCGGGCCAGGATGCCATTGAAAATCAGCTGCCACACGTAGCCCAGGACGATGCCGCCGATGAGGTTGGGCATGAAGAAGACCGTGCGGAAGAGGTTGGTGCCCCGGATCTCCCGGGTCAGCACCAGGGCCACGGCGAAGGCAATGACGTTGATCAGGATCAGGGTCGTCACGGTGAACAGGGCGGTGAAGAGGAAGGCGTGGGCGAATTCCCCGTCCTGAAAGGCCCGGACGAAATTCCCCAGGCCGATGAACTTCGCGTCGGTGACGGTGCGGAAGTCGCAGAGGGACAGGTAGATGCCCATGAGGAAGGGCACGATGAAGCCGATGAGGAAGGCCAGGAACGTGGGCCCCAGGAAGACGGGGAAATAGCGCTTGATGGATTTTTCCATGGCTGGCGGAAGCCTCCTTCACAAGTTGATTTCGCTTTGGACCGGCGGGACAAGAGCCGTGTACACAGGGCACGGCACGCCTCCCGCCGGTCCAGGGCGGGAAAGAAAGGACGGGGCGGGCGGTTGCCCGTCCGCCCCGGTATGGCGCTTACTTGGATTTCTCGGCGGCCCAGTTGTCCACGAAGGCGGCCCGCACGGTCTCCCAGTTGGCGTCGGTCTGGTCGGCGGCGTAGGCGGTCAGGGCGGAGCCCAGGACATTCTTCCACTCCTCGGAGGGCATGGTGGGGAAGCACCACTTGATGCTGGTGGTTCCCTGGGCCACATAGTCGTTGGCGATGTTCACCAGCAGGTTGGTGGATTCCAGGTTGCCCTTGAAGGGGATGACGAAGCCCATGTGATCGCCGGAGCACAGGTACTCCAGGCCGGTGTCGGAGGTCACGCACCAGTACATGAAGTCCAGGGTGGCCTGGATGTCCTCAGGCTTCGCGTTTTTGTTCACGCACCAGTAGTTTTCCGTGCCGGTGCACAGGCCCTGTTTGGCCTCGTCGCCCACGCCGAAGTAGATGGGCAGCATGCCCAGGTTTTCCTCGCCGATGTCGGCCACGTCGCCGTAGGCCCAGGTGCCGTTCTGATAGAAGACGGCCTGCTCGGTGACGAACTCAGCCACGGAGTCGTCGCCGGTCTTAGCGGACAGCAGGGTGGGGGCGCAGGTGCAGTTGTTGATATACAGGTCCCACATGGCCCGGTAGTTGTCCAGGTAGGTTCCCTTGATGGCGTCGGTGTCTCCGATGCCGTCGGCCTCATACTCGAAGTAGATGGGCAGGTTCGCCAGGTGGGTCTTGAAGCGCCAGTCGGAGGAGCCGTCCATGCCGGCGGAGGTGAAGGCGGAGAAGCCCAGCTCGTCCTTCCGGGCGGTGATGTCCTCGGCCACCTTCTTCAGGTCCGCGAAGGACTTGATGTCGTCGGCAGAGTAGCCCACCTGCTCCAGCAGGGCCTTGTTGTAAATCAGGCCATAGGTCTCAATGACATAGGCGATGCCGGACATGGAGCCGCCGTCCATCAGGGCGAAGTCCTGGCTGGAGAGCTCCCCGGCCAGGGCGGAGCCGCTGAGGTCGTAGCAGTAGTCCTTCCAGTTGGCCAGGCCCACGGGGCCGTTGACCTGGAAGAGGGTGGGGGCGTCCGTCTTGGCCATCTCGCTCATGAGCTGGGTCTCATACTGGCCGGAGGCGGCGGTCTGGACCTTCACTTCCACGCCGGTCTCCTGGGTGTAGATCTTGGCCAGCTCCTGCCAGTCGGGGTCCTGCTCGGGCTTGAAGTTCAGGTAGTACACGGTGCCGCCGGAGGCGCCGGAATCGCCGGCGGGCTGGGAGTCCCCGGCGGGCTTGGAGTCGCCGCCGCCGGAGGGCTGGGCATCGCCGCCGCCGTTGCCGCCGCAGGCGGCCAGGGACAGGGCCATGACCAGCGCCAGGGCCAGAGTCAAGAGTCTCTTCTTCATTTCATATTTCTCCTGTTTAAATTGGTGATCGCGCTCATTCTGGAAACGTTACTGGTAACGTTTCCAGTCCGTATCCTCATCATACCCCCGATTGCCTTCGTACGCAAGGGAAATTTTGTGCTTCCGCCAAATTTTGGAGGACTGGGTAAAAGAGGATGGTTCAATTTGTATAATATGTCCAGTGCCCGGCGGGATATTCCGGGGCCGGGCGGGTCAGGCGCTCATAAAAACCGCGGGGCGTGGCAGACTGGAGAGAGGGCGCTGTGCCCGAGACCGAAAATTTGTACAATAGGAGCAAGCTATGGAAAAAGCGGAGAGATTAGTCATCGCCCTGGGCGGAAACGCCCTCCAGTCCAAGGACAGCGGGTCCACCGCCGAGGCCCAGCTCAGCGTGGTGCGGGAGACCTGCGAGCACATCGCGGAGCTCAGCGTGGGGGGCTATGAGGTGGCGGTGGTCCACGGCAACGGGCCCCAGGTGGGGCGCATCCTCCTGGCCAGCGAGACGGCCAAGGAGGTGGTGCCCGCCATGCCCTTCGACGTGTGCGGGGCCATGAGCCAGGGGTATATCGGCTACCACATCCAGCAGGCCCTGCGCTACGCCCTGGCCAAGCGGAACAAGAACACTCCCGTGGTCAGCCTGGTGACCCAGATGGTGGTGGAGGCGGACGACCCGGCCTTCCGGAATCCCACCAAGCCCATCGGCCCCTTCTACAGTAAAGAGGAGGCGGAGGCCATCGGCCGGGAGAAGGGCTATGCCATGAAGGAGGACGCCGGGCGGGGCTGGCGGCGGGTGGTGCCCTCGCCCCTGCCCCGGCGGATTGTGGAGATCGGCCAGGTGCGGGACCTGTGGGACAACACCATTGTCATCACCTGCGGCGGGGGCGGGGTCCCGGTGGTCGAGACCGCCCAGGGCCGCCTGGAGGGCGTGGCGGCGGTCATCGACAAGGATTTCGCCGCCGAGCTGCTGGCGGAGCAGGTGGACGCCGACGTGCTGATGATCCTGACGGAGGTGGAGAAGGTGGCAATCCACTGGGGAAAGCCGGACCAGAAGGACCTCTCCCGCATGTCCCTGGCGGAGGCCTCCCGCTATGTGGAGGAGGGCCACTTCGCCCCCGGCAGCATGCTGCCCAAGGTTCAGGCGGCCATGAAGTTCGTCCGCAGCGACCCCAGCAAAAAGGCGATTATCACTTCTTTGGATAAGGCCCTGGACGCCCTGGCGGGGAAGACGGGGACCGTGGTCGCCTTTGCCTGAGGGCTCAAAAAAGCATCCCGTTCCGGAGGGAGCGGGATGCTTTTTAAACGGCTGAGCAGGCCCGTTTCCCTGTACATATGCCGCGTCAGACAGGCGCGGGAGCGCGGCAGGGTGGGATACGTTACAAACGGGCAACAATCATTACCATATTTTAACCGAAATTTCAAGCGAATTCGACAAAAATCGACAATATTTAAGGAATATGCACGCCGCTGGCCTGGACGATTCGACAAATTTGGAATAATCTTCCTTTTAGAGACTGAAAGGAGGAAGATGTTTTGTTTTCGAAACGCACGCCGCCGCAAGAGGAGAGGGAGCGCTTTGCACAGCTCATTCACGACGCCCGGAAGAGCCAGGGAATGACGCAGGAAATGCTTGCCGAATGCATGAATTGCTCTTTGCGCTGGATCAGCAGGATTGAAGGGGGCGAAAGCAATCTGAATTGGAAAGACACCATTAAGCTGCTGGTGATTCTGAAGCTGCCGCCGGAGGAAGTGCTGAAGGTGGTGGAGCTGGATGTTTCAATACTTGCCTGTCGAAAATAAGGCCTTTTCTCCGTATCTTGGTCCCTACCGGACCTTTGGACTCCGGGTCCTGCGGTCCGGGGAGGAGGTCATGGTCCTGCCCGACGTGTCCACCGATTTTGCCTTTGTCCTGCGCTTGGCGGGCCTTTTTACAAGAAAACAGCTGGACCCGCTCCACCTGGCGGAGGTTCTGGAGGACCTGCTTTGAGCCGCCGGTCCGGGGCCCTTATAACCGGCGGAGGCGTCCCCTGAGGGACGCCTCCGCCGGTATTAGTTTTCTTCAGGGAGTTCAGGAGTGCTCTCGGCCTTGTCCGCGGACGGGGATCCCTGGACAATGATGGTCTTGTCCTCGCCGCCCGCCAGCTTGCCGCCCAGCATTCCGGCGATGAGGGATTTCACGTCGATTCCCATGCCCTGGGTGATGCCCTCGGTGACCTGAGTGGTCCCGGTGACGATGTCCTCCAGGAGCTTGGCGCTGTTGCCGGAGCCGTACATGGTGATTTTGTCCACCTTGGCCAGGGGCTCCGCCACGTTTTTGGCGATCTCCGGCAGGGCCTGCATGACCATTTCGATGACGGCGGCCTCGCCGTATTTCTTCATGGCCTCCGCCTTTTTGTCGATGCCCTCGGCCTCCGCCAGGGCCTTGGCCCGGATGGACTCGGCCTCCGCCTTGCCCACGGCGGCGATGCCCGCCGCCTCCTGCTCCCGGGCGAACTTCTGGGCCTCGGCGCTCTTGCGCTCCGCCTCGGCCTCCTGCTCTTGCTCGTAGCGCTTGGCCTCCGCGTCCTTCTGCCGCTTGTAGAGGGCGGCCTCCGCCTCCTGCTGCTGGCGGTAGCGCTCGGCGTCCGCCTTGGCGCGGATCTCGGCCTCCAGCTTCTGCTTCTGGACCTCGACCTCGTACTGCTTCAGCTCGGCCTCCCGCTGGGTCTTGGCGATTTCCGCGTTGACCGTGGCGGTCTCAATGCTCTTGCGCTGCTCCTGGCTCTGGATCTCATAGGCGGCGTCGGCCTCGGCCTTTTTGCCGTCGGCCAGAATTTTCAGCTCCGCCCGCTTGATGTCCAGCTCCGTCTGCTTCTGGGCGATCTGGGTGTCCGCCTGAACCCGGGCCTCGTTGGACTCCCGCTCCGCCTCCGCCTGGGCGATGGCGATGTCCCGGTCCGCCTGGGCCTTGGCTATGGCGGCGTTTTTCTTGATGAGGCTGGTGTTGTCCGCTCCCAGGTCCTTGATGAGCCCGTTTTCATCCGTCACATTTTGGATGTTGCAGGACAGGATTTCGATGCCCAGCTTGTCCATGTCCTTGCTGGCCTTCTGCATCACCTGGTCGGAGAAGGAGTCCCGGTCCGTGTTGATCTCCTTCAAGGACAACGTGCCGATGATCTCCCGCATATTGCCCTGGAGGGAGTCCTGGAGGTCCCGGGTGATCTCCTCCGGGCGCTTGTTCAGGAAGTTCTTGGCCGCCAGCTTGATGCCCTCGGCGTGGGGGGAGATGCGGACCTTCGCCACGGCGTCCACGTTGACGTTGATAAAGTCGCTGGTGGGGACGGACTGCTCCGTTTTGATGTCCACCGTCATTTGGCCCAGGTACAGTTTGTCCATGCGCTCAAAGAAGGGCACGCGGATGCCGGCCCGGCCGATGAGCACCTTGCTCTCCTTTTTCAGGCCGGAGATGATATACGCCTGGTCGGGCGGGGCCTTGACATAGCCGGTGAGCATGATGAGCAGCAGCACCACGACGACCAGAATGAAGGGAAGCAGGGACAAAATGGTATCAAGCATGAAGAACTCCTCCTTTCAAATATAACACGATATAACACGATAGCGTTCTATATGGAAACAAGCCGGAAGGGTGGATGCGCTTCCAGGCGACTTGGAATTTTCTTCAGGACTCCGCCCGCAGGTCCCCCGCCAGGTCCCCCCGCAGGGCGGCCAGGCGCTCCAGGGCGGCGACTTCGGCCTCCAGGCTCCGCCGATCCAGCTCCCGCCGGGCCCGCCCGCCGTCGGAGATCACCTGGGACAGCACGTTGACCGTGCGGAGGCAGAGGGCGGCTTTCCCGCCGGGATCTTCGCCATTCCGCTCCGCCCGGCCCAGCTCCTGGAGCGTGAGGTCCAGCGTGGGGAAGTAGTGGGCCTCCAGGCGGGATTTCGTCTGGGCGTCCAGGGCGTCGTAATGCCGGAGGACCAGGGACTCCAGGGTTTCCAGGGCCGTCCGCACATAAGCTGTCTCCAGGACGGCGGCGGCCTGGCGGAGCCTGGCCTGCACGGCCTTGGCGCTGCCCTGCCTCCGGGCGGCGGAGGCCCAGAAGCGCCGCATCACGGGGGCGAGATCGTCGAAGCTCCGGGAGAGGGCGGCCAGCCGCTGCGCGTAGGGCGCGAAGGCCTCCCCGTCCCCTCCGGTCCAGGACTTCATGGCGGGGACCAAGGCGCGCTCGATTTCCCGGAGCTCCCCGGAGATAGCCGCCAGGCCGTCCAGGTACTCCTCCAGGACGTCCGGGTCCTTTTCCTCCAGGGCCCCGGCGTTCCTGTCGGAGAACAGGGACCGGACGGCGCCGGAGACCCCGGCAGCCTTGTCCTTGAGCTCGTCGCCGCACAGCAGCCGAACGCGCTCCATGGAGAGGCCCGTGATGGAGGAGGGAATCGCCGTGTGGATGGCGGTCAGGGACCGCCGGATCTCCCCGCACAGGTCCTCCAGCCGCTCTCCCGTCCGCGCCAGGGCGGACGGCTCCTCCTCCCGGCGCTCCGGGAGGTCCGGAGGGCGGGAGCACGCCCGGCGGGAAGGCTCCGCCGTCACCTCGAAGGGGATGCGCTTCTCCCGGCCGACCTTGGTGGCAAAAATGGTAAAGGCGGTGGTCATACTGAGCCCCATCTCCTTGCAGGCCTGTTCCATGCTTTTTTTCACGTTTTCGTCCATGCGAAAGTTCACCATAACCTGTGCCATGAAAGTCACTCCCCTCAGCACAACTCTATTATAGCACTTGTAAAGCAAATTGCAACATATTTCTTTACAAAGTTCGACATTTTTTTCCAGAGCCGCCGGGGGCCGGGTGAATCTGCGGCGGAGCGCGCGAATGGTATTGAGAAACGCTGTGGGCTGTGCTATAATAAACGGACAAATTGCATGTCCCCCGCCGCCGGGAGGGCGGCGGAGACGAAGAGGGCACGGGAGCCCTGAAAATAAAGGAGCTGTAAGAGTATGAAATTAGGAATCGTAGGACTTCCCAACGTGGGAAAGTCCACCCTATTCAACGCCATCACCAACGCCGGGGCGGAAAGCGCCAACTACCCCTTCTGCACCATCGACCCCAACGTGGGCATGGTGGCCGTGC
>CAJUOD010000033.1 GCA_910587875.1 uncultured Oscillibacter sp.
CCAGTCCTCCACCGCCTGGCGCATCAGGGGCAGGATGTCGTTGGACCCGCTTTCCAGTCCCCGGACGTAGTCCCGGAACTGCCGGACCCGGCCCTGCATGGTCCAGTCGTACATGTCCGCCCCCACCTGGAGGCGGAAGCCCTGCTTCAGGGCGGGGTCCTCCTCCCAATGGAGGGAAATCTTCCGCTTGTACTTGTCCGCCAGGAATTTCTCAAAACGCCGGAGCTGTTCCTCCGTGGGCTTGACGGCGCTGCGGAGCTCCGCCGTGATGGTGCCTCTACTGGTCCTCATGGGGCTCTCCTCCCTCCGCCAGATTCAGGAACTGGTCGAAGAGGTCCGTGTCGGCCTTCACCGTCAATTTCTTCACCGCCGCCACGGTCAGCTCCCGCAGCTCCCGCTGGGACTCCTTGATAATCTGCTCCCGGCTGACGGCGGCCTCCTCCTTGGCCTTGGCGACAATCTGCTTCGCCTGGGCCATCTGCTCCTCCACAGACTGCTGGACCGCCGCCTGGGCCTTGGCCCGGGCCTGGTGAATCTCCTCCTCGGCCCCGTCCAGCTTGGCCTGGTAGGCGGCCTTCAGCTCCTCCGCCTCCCGGAGCTTCCCGGCGGCCTGGTCCTCGAGCCCGCGGTAGTAGGCCTCCCGCTTTTCCATGAACTGCTTCACCGGCTTGTAGAGCAGGAAGTACAGCCCGCCGGTGAGAATCGCCAGGTTCATCCAGTGCAGCAGGATCTGCTGCCAGTCGATATTCAAGGGCATATTCACTCCACCTGCCTTACAACACGAAGATGATGAGGATGACCACCAGCAGGGCGTAGATGATGGCCGTCTCAATGAAGACCAGGCCCAGCATCAGCGTGGTGCGGATCTTCCCCTCGGCCTCCGGCTGGCGGCCGATGCTCTCCGCCGCTTTGCCGGTGGCGACGCCCATGCCCAGAGCGCCGCCCAGGGCCGCCAGGCCGATGGCCAGGGCGGAGGCCATGGTCTTCCCGCCGGAGGACTCCTGGGTCTCCGTTTGGGCGGCGGGCTCCCCGGCATCCTCCCCCGCCGCCAGGGCGGGCACCGCCAGGGCAACGGCCAGGGCCAGCACCAGGCCCAGCATCCACAATCTCTTCACAAACTTGCTCATCACAGAAAACCTCCCATTATGTTTTTCTTCAAACGTCAAGGCCCCGTTCAGGCGGCCTGTTTGTTCTTCTTCGCCTTGGGCGGAGAGGGCTCGGACACCTCGCCGTAGTACAGCGCCGTCAGCATAGTCAGCACGTAGGTCTGAATCAGGGCGTGGAGCAGGGTGAACAGTACGCCCACGATGACCGGCAGCACAAAGCTCAAGCTCACGTAATAGTACACCAGCTCCGTCACCAGCAGGCCGCTGAGCAGGGCGCCGAAGAGCCGGAAGCTCATGGAGATGGGCAGGGAGAATTCCTTCAGCATCTTCCCCACGCCACGCGCCCCGTTGACGGCCACGCCGCCGGAGAGAATGACCAGATAGGAGAACGTCCCCATGGCGATGGCGGCGTTCACGTCCGACAGCGGCGCGGGCAGGGTGATGGGGTGCCCGTGAACCGTGACGGCCTGGAGGCCCAGCAGCTCAAAAAGGGTCCCCACGAAGATGTACGCCCCGGCGGCGAAGACATAGGCCCCCAGGAAGCCGCAGCGGTGGGGGCTGCTGCCCCGGGCCATGCCGCTGAACAGGCCCACCACCTCCTCCAGCACCATCTGGAGCTTCCCGGGCCGGTACTGGAATTTAGGAATGACAAAGATCCGGATACAGGCGGCAGCCAGGAGCAGGATCAGCGTCACCGTAAACGCGGACACCAGCCCCGGGTTCACCTCCTTGAGCCCGAAGAGGCTGATCCGGTTCACGTCGTGGAGCACGGCGTCCCGCATGGCCTCCTTCACGGTCTCCGTCCGGCCGGGAGACCCCACGAGCAGGGCGCCCGCCAGCAGAGCCAGGACCGCCGCCAGCCACAGCGCCAGGCCCTTTTTGTGTTCTTTCATCAAGCATCCCCTCTCTCTCAAGCTCCCCCGCCCAGGCCGGTGGGCGCGGGGAGTGGATTTGTTACGGTTTGATTATAGTAACTCCTCCGGAAAAGTCAAGTCTCTCAAGAACGAAAACGCTTACGCGAATCCATTTCCGGCCCAAATTTTAACGCGTCCTTGATACCGGGAATACGCGCAAAAATCCGGGCCCCATCCTCAAGAGGACGGAGCCCGGGATTTCAGTCTGTTTCAGGTCACCGGACGGCGTAAATCTGGGTGTAAATGCCCGCCCAGTGGAGGGCCGCCCCCGCCAGGACGAAGACGTGCCAGACGCAGTGGTCATACTTCTTCTTCCCGGCGAAGGGGATCATCCCCAGGGTGTAGGCCAGCCCGCCCGCGAAGATAAACCACAGCAGGGTCCGGCTGTGGAGGTACATCCGGGGCAGGAACACAAGCCCGCTCCACCCGATGAGGAAGTACAGCGTGAAGTGCAGGGCCGGCCAGCGTCCCGGGCCGAAGACCATCACCAGCGTCACGCCGGTGAGGATGACCGCCCACTGGACGCAGAACAGCGCCGCGCCCAGGGTCCCGCCCAGGTAGACCAGCAGAATGGGGGCGAAGGTGCCGCCGATGAGCAGGTAAATGGACGTGTAGTCAAACCGCCGGAGGACCCGCTTGGCCCCGGACCCGGCGGGCATGGCGTGGTAGACGCAGCTCATCAGCATCATCAGCACCATGCTGATCCCGTACACGCAGGAGGCCAGCAGTTCCATGGCCCCGTGGGAGTGGAGCAGCAGCATGACCAGCGCCGCCGCCGCGCCCAGGGCTCCCGCGCCGTGGCTCACGGCGTTGAAGGCCTCCTCCCCCGCCGTCAGCCGGGGGGGCTCGTTCCGGGCCTGGACCTTCGCCCGCCGGACCGCCCGCAGGCGGGCCCGCTGTAATTCCCGTTTTGTCAAAACAGCCTCCATGGCGCTCCTCCCCAGCTTGCGCTGTCAATATCGTGTAATCTAGTTTTCAAAACTATATTACACGATTCAATCCCACTTTGCAAGTAGTTTCTGCAAAAATTTCTGGCCTATCCAAACGACTTGGATTTTATCACAAAACAGCGGCAAAATCTTTGGGTAGAACGCCGAAATTTTTACTGGAAAACCCAAAAAATGGAGGCAGGGTTTCCCATTCCGAAAAATGTACCGCTTGGCGGGGAAAAGGGACCACAGAGACCTAAGCGTCTTGCAATTCCCCTCCCCTCTGCTAAAATGGGCTTGAAAGGAGGGAGGCCATGAAAATCACGCTGAACCAGGACCCGTCCTTCGGCGAGACGGAGGTCGTCATCAACTGCTCCCAGGCGGATGAGGAGCTCCTCCGGCTGGTGGCCATGCTGCGGGTGTACCAGAAAAAGCTGGTGGGCATTCTGGACGGGGAGCGGCACCTGCTGGACGTGAGGGACATCCTCTACATCGACACGGCGGACAAGAAGACCTTCCTCTACACGGAGAAGCAGGTCTTCCAGAGCGCCCTGCGGCTGTACGAGCTGGAGGACACGCTGAAAGAGCTGGACTTCTTCCGGGCGGGGCGGTCCACGATTCTCAACTTCCGCCGGGTGCGGTCCGTCCGCCCGGAGCTGGGGCGGCGGTGGCTGGTGACCATGGACAACGGTGAGCAGATCTGGGTGTCCCGCCAGTACGCCGGGGAGCTGAGGGAAAAGCTGCGGCAAGCGGAAAGGAGCATTTTTCAATGAAGAAATTTTTGAAGGGCGTCGTGGAGTGGAAGCTGTCGGCCTGCGCCATCTTCACCGCCGCCGTGTTCTTCTATCTGTTTTTCTGTTTTCTCTACGGTACCAAGCAAGTGTACACCCGCACGCTGTGGGGCCTGTTCTGGGCCAGCGCCGCCGGGTCGCTCTTCCAGGCGGTGTGCTTCTCAGACTGGATCATCAAGAAGCTGCGTTACACCTGGCGGAGCCTGCTGTTCGTGGCGCTCTTTCTCCCGGCCCTGTCCCTCATCGCCTGGAGAACCGGGTGGTTCCCCGCGGACCGGGTAGGAGCCTGGGCCCTGTTTATCGCAATCTTCCTCCTCATTTTCCTGGTCATGACCCTGGGCTTTGACGTCTACTTCCGGTTCACGGGCCGGAAGTACGACGGCCTCATCGGCCAGTACCGCCGGAAGAAGGAGGAGGAGAACCCCTGAAAAAAGAAGCCGGGCCATCTGGCCCGGCTTCTTCATGTTCGATGGTCAGCCCTGCTCCAGCTCCGCCATGCTCTGCTTGAACTGGACGGCGAACAGGGTGGCGGTGGTGCACACCGCCAGGAAGTCCGCCACAGGCTCCGCCAGGAAGACGGCGAAGGCCTTGTCGGCGAAGAAGTTCGGCAGAATGTAGATGAGAGGAATCAGGAGAATGATTTTCCGCAGCACCGCCAGGAACAACGAGGTCTTGGCGTTCCCCAGGGCCACGAAGGTCTGCTGGCAGGCAATCTGGACGCCGAACAGGCAAGTGGTGCCCATGTAGATCCGCAGGGCCCAGGCGGCGTAGTCCACCAGCGCCGGGTCATTGTTGAACAGCAGCACGAAGACCCGGGGGAAGGACTGCGCCAGCAGCCAGAAGATCGCGGAATAGGACACGCAGGATTTCAGCAGGCATTGGAAGGCGTCCCTCACCCGCTGGGCGTTCCGCGCGCCGTAGTTGTAGCTGACGATGGGCTGGGCCCCCTGGCTCAAGCCCTGGAGGGGCATCATGGCGAACTGCATGGTGCTGGTCAGCACCGTCATGGCCCCCACCGCCACGTCCCCGCCGTACTTCAGAAGCGACGAGTTGAAGCACACGGCGATGAGGCTCTCCGTGGACTGCATGATGAAGGGGGACAGGCCCAGGGCCAGGCAGGGCAGGAAGACCTTGGGCTGAGGCCGGAGGTACTCCCGCCGCAGCCGCCACTTCGTCCTCGGCCCCGTGAGGAAGCGCAGGACCCACGCGGCGGAGACCGCCTGGGAGAGGATGGTCGCCAGGGCCGCGCCCCGGACGCCCATGCCGAAGCCGAAGATGAAAATGGGGTCCAGCAGCGTGTTCAGCCCCGCGCCGATGAGGACGGTTTTCATGCTGACGGTGGTGAAGCCCTGGGCGGTGATATAGGCGTTCATGCCCAGGGTCACCTGGACGAAGAGCGTGCCCAGGGAGTAGATCTTCATATAGGCCAGGGCATAGCCGATGGTGTTTTCGCTGGCCCCGAAGGTCAGCAGCAGGGGCTCGGCAAAGCTCTGGAAGACCACTGTCAGCACCACGGCGGTGATCACCAGCAGGGTGAAGCTGTTGCCCATAATGCGCTGGGAGCCCTCCAGATCCCCCCGGCCCTCCTGGATGGAGGCCCGGGGCGCGCCGCCCATGCCGACTAAGGCGGCGAAGGCAGAGATGATCATGATGACGGGCAGACAGACCCCCACGCCGGTGAGGGCCAGGGCCCCCACGGTGTCCACGGGCTTCATGTGCCCGATGTACACCCGGTCCACCAGGTTGTAGAGCATGTTGACGATCTGGGAGGTGATGGTGGGCAGGGCCAGGGAGAACAAGAGCTTGCTCACCTTTCCGCTGCCAAGGTCCACGCTTTGCCGGTTCATGATAAACGCTCCTTTTCTATGCTTAGTTCCTCCGTCTCCCGCAACACCCGCTCCAGCAGGTCCAGAAAGACGGCCTGTTCCTCTTGGCTTAGCCCCGCCAGCATTCGCCGCCCGCAGGCGGCCTGGACGGCCTGGGCCTCCGCCGCCAGAGGGCGGCCCTGTTCCGTGATATCCAGGTGGACGATCCGCCTGTCCTCCCCGTCGGCCCGCCGGGCCAAGAGGCCCCGGCCCGTCAGCACCTCCACCGCCTGGGAAACCTGGGACTTGGCCAGTCCCCGGAGCTCCGTCACGTCCCGGGCCGTGTCCTGGCCGGGATGGTTGGCCAGGAAGAGGAGGACATGAATCTCCCGCATGGAGAGGCCCGTCTTTTCCAGCAGGGGGAGGAACTGCCGGTCGTAATACTTCCCGAATCTCCGGGGCAGGCGGGTCAGCTGCGCAATGGTGATCATGTCCCGGCCTCCTTTGTTCTTTTTCAAACCGTTCTTTTAAGAACTATTGGAGTATAACACAGCGCCGCCGGACTGTCAAGGGGCCCGGCGGCGCGGAATTTACGACCGCTTGTCTTTCCAGAAAAGTCCCCCGGCCAGAATGGCCAGGCCGACGGCCCCGCCCAAGTAAGCAAAAACGCCGGGGATGCTTAGGGCAATGCCCGCCAGGATGACGCCGATGCCCAGCAGCTCCAGTTTGATTCCCGTCACAGCTCTCCCTCCTCCCGGATTTTAAAAATGGGCCCCGGTTTTTACCGGGGCCCGGAAACGCTCACTTCATCAGCCCGCACACCAAATCGGTGTACCCGGAGGGGTCCTCCAGGGGCAGGCCCGCGATGAGCAGGGCCTGGTTATAGAGCAGGGCCGCATAGGTCTTCGCCTTCTCGGGATCCGCCTCCACGGCGGCCTCCAGGGCCTGGAAGGCGGGGTGGTCCACATTCAGCTCCAGAATGCGGTCCGCCTTCAGGGGCGCGTCGGGCTGGACGGCCTGGAAGTACTTCTCCATCTCAAAGCTCAATCCCTCCCCGGCGGTGAGGCAGACGGGGTGGGACTTCAGCCGGGCGCTGGCCTTGACCTCCTTCACCTTGTCCCCCAGGGTCTCCTTCACGAAATCGAAGGTCCCCTTGTGGGCCTCGGCCTCCTCCTCGGCCTTCTTCTCCGCGCCCTCTTCCAGCTCCTGGTCCAGGACGGAGCGGAATTCCTTCTCCTTGTAGGTCCGCAGGGTCTGGGCGCAGAACTCATCCACCTCCTCGGTGAAGTAGAGGATCTCCGTCCCCGCGTCCCGCAGGCCCTCGGTCTGGGGGAGCTTGTCAATCTTGTCCACGGTCTCCCCGGCGGCGTAGTAGATATATTTCTGGTCCTCCTTCATCCGGGAGACATACTCGTCCAGGGTGACGGGCTTCTTCTCCGTGGAGGAGTAGAACAGCAGCAGGTCCTGGAGCAGGTCCTTGTGGCGGCCGTACTCGTTGACCACGCCGTATTTGAGCTGGCGGCCGAAGTTCTTCCAGAAGGTCTGGTAGCCCTCCCGGTCCTCCGCCTGGAACTTGCCCAGGTCCGCCTTGATCTTCTTCTCCAGGTTGGAGGCGATCACTTTGAGCTGCCGGTCGTGCTGGAGGAGCTCCCGGGAGATGTTCAGGCTCAGGTCCGGGGAATCGACAACGCCCCGGACGAAGCGGAAGTGCTCCGGCAGCAGGTCGGCGCACTTGTCCATGATGAGCACGCCGTTGGAGTAGAGCTGGAGCCCCTTCTCGAACTCCTTGGTGTAGTAGTCGAAGGGCGTGGCCCCGGGGACGAAGAGCAGGGCCTTGTAGGTGACGCTGCCCTCCACGGAGACGGGGATCACCCGCTGGGGGTCGGCGTAGTCGTGGAACTTGTCCCGGTAGAATTTATCGTATTCCTCCTGGGTGACCTCGCTCTTGGCCCGCTGCCAGATGGGCACCATGGAGTTCAGGGTCTCGACCTCCGTGTAGGTCTCGTACTCGGGCTTGTCCTCCGGGGAGTCCTCTTTTTTGCGGGTCTTGGAGACCTCCATGCGGATGGGGAAGCGGATGTAGTCGGAGTACTTCCGCACCAGCTCCTGGAGCCGCCAGTTCTCCAGGAACTCGCCGTATTTCTCGTCGTCCGTGTCCGGCTTGATGTGCATGATGATGTCCGTGCCCACGGTTTCCTTTTCGCACTCCGTGACGGTATACCCGTCGGCCCCGGAGGACTGCCACTTGTAGCCGCTCTCGGCCCCGTATTTCCGGGTCACCACAGTGATCTGGTCGGAGACCATGAAGGCGGAGTAGAAGCCCACGCCGAACTGGCCAATGACGTCGGTCTCTCCGGCGTCGTCCCCCAGCTCCTGCTTGAACTTGTAAGAGCCGGAGGAGGCGATGATGCCTAAGTTGTTCTCCAGATCCGCCTTGTCCATGCCCACGCCGTTGTCGGAGACCGTCAGGGTCCGGGCGTCCTTGTCCACGGTGATTTCAATTTTGAAATCCCCCCGGTCCATGCCCACGGCGCTGTCGGTGAGCGCCTGATAGCACAGCTTGTCGCAGGCGTCCGAGGCGTTGGAGATGATCTCCCGGAGGAAGATCTCCTTGTGGGTATAGATGGAGTTGATCATCAGGTCCAGGAGCCGCTTGGATTCCGCTTTGAACTGCTTTTTTGCCATGATTTGGTTACACTTCCTTTTTTATATTTTATAACAACTCTAAAATATAGCACAGGGCCCCTGGAAAATAAATGACCATTTTGTAAATTTCCGCCCAAAGCGGTTGTTTGTCCGTCCCGTTGCGAGTAGAATATAGGGTATCAAAAAACGACAGGACCGGCAAAGGAGTTCGAGTATGGGCATCTTCCAGAGGATCGGCGGCGCGCTCGCCCGCTTCATGTATGGGCGCAACGGATGGGACCAGCTGAATCAGGCGCTGTTCCGGGGCTACCTGGTCCTGTGGGCGGCGGAGCTCATTTGCTTCTTCATGAAGAAGGACCTGGCCGTCCGGGCGCTGGAGGGCGTGCTGCTCTTCTTGATGATCGTCATCCTGTTCCGCTCCTTCTCCAAGAACCTCTCCCGGCGGCGGATGGAAAACCAGAAGTGGGTGAACTGGTACTGCGGAATCAAGAACCGCAGCGCCGGGGCCCGGGCCCGCCACGCCGACAAGGAGCACAAGTATTTCACCTGCAAGAGCTGCAAGACCATCTGCCGGGTCCCCACGGGGAAGGGGAAAATCGTCATCACCTGCCCCAAATGCGGGGCGCAGATCAACGCGAAGACCTGATTTCCCGCGATTTGCGGAGGCAGTCAAAACCGTTATGAACAGGGAAGGAGGCGCAAGGAAGTGAATATGCAGGAAAGCGCAAGGCTGATTCTCGGGCTTCGTGCCGCCGGATGGAGTGAAAAGAAAATCAATGATTTCCTCCTTTTCATTGAAAGCGGCGAGGAGCAATACAAACCGGGCAAGGACACCGACGATGAGGAGTGACAAAAGACCGGAGGACAATTGTCCTTCGGCCTTTTATTTTTCTTCCCTCTCCAGAAGCCAGAGCGGCGAAACGCCCAGGGCGTCCGCGAAAAAGGGGATCTCAAAATCCGGCACAATTCTCAGCCCCGTCTCAATTCGGCTAATCATGTGCTGGCTAACATCCAACCCAGCCAATTGCATTTTCGCGGCCAATTGCTCCTGTGAAAGATGGAGCGCTTTCCTCTGTTCCCGGATGCGCTCGCCTGAGCAATTATATCTGCCATGATAATCATATAGCTTCATGAACTGTCCAAGCCTTTATTGTAAAGATGAGTATTTTCTGCTTGACATTATCATGTGCAGAGGCGTAATATTATTGTAAAGATAATTAAAATTGAGGTGAATTCAAAAATGGCTGAATTTTGTTTAGACTGCTGGAACCGGATGCATCACGCCCATTGGACCGAGCGGGACTATGTCCTGTCGGACGAGCGGGACCTCTGCGAGGGCTGCGGCGAGTTCCGCCGGGTGGTGGAGGGAGAACGGACCCTCAAGTTCCTCTATGACCTCCGGCACCGGAAGAAGAAGTAAAGAGCGGCGGTCTCAAGACCGCCGCGTCTTCTTACCCTAGGGCCACATCCAGCACCATCATAATCAGGAAGCCCCCGACGAACCCGCAGGTGCCCGCCCGGCTGTGGGCCTGGGGGACCAGCTCCTCCACCACCACGTACAGCATGGCCCCGGCGGCGAAGCTCAGAAGCCAGGGCATCATGGGGTGGGCCCAGGCGGCGATCAGCACCACCAGGATGCCGAACACCGGCTCCACCGCCCCGGAGAGCATCCCGCCGGTGAAGGCGCCGAGACGCCCCCGGCCCTCCTGCCGCAGGGGCAGGGCCACCGCCGCCCCCTCGGGGAAGTTCTGGATGCCTATCCCTAAGGCCAGGGCCATGGCCCCGGCGGCCCCCTCCCCGTTTGCCGCCAGGGCGAAGGCCAGACCCACCGCCATGCCCTCGGGCACGTTATGTAGGGTGATGGCCGTCATCAGCAGCGTGTTCTGCCGCCAGGCGTCGCTGACCTCCTTCGCCTGACGCAAATGGGGCAGCAGCGCGTCCAGCGCCGCCAGGAACACGACCCCCAGCAGCATTCCCGCCGCCGCCGGGAGCCAGCCGGGGACCCGGCCCTCCTCCGTGGCCTGGTCGATGGCGGGGAGCAGCAGACTCCACACGGAGGCCGCTGTCATCACCCCGGCGGCAAAGCCCAGCATCGCCTTTTGAAACCGGGGCTTGGGCTCCCCGGAGAGAAAAAACACCATGGCGGCGCCCAGGGTGGTCATCAAAAAGGTGAACCCCGTGCCCAGGGCGGCCCAGCCAAGAGACCGCAGCATATACATCAACGCCTTATCCTCGATTCGGGCGGCGGACCGCCCGTATGACAGTATAGACGCGGAGGACAGAAATGGTGCTTGCGTTCCCCCGCCGGGCGTGGTATACTGCAAGGTGAAAAGGCCTCATATAAGCCCGCTGGATGATGGCGCGGGCGTCTCTACGAAGCCGCCGAAGGCTTCTCTATGGGTGTCTGTACGGAGGGGGAACTCCCCTGCCCGGACAGGCGTCCTTTTTGTTTTGTATGGGCGAATTCAAAAGGGGGTCATTGGTATGTCGATCACGATTTTAAAGGGCACCGTCGTCTCCGCCCCGGCCCTGGGGAAGCTGGAGATCACCGAGGGCGGCTATCTCATCGCAGAGGACGGGATCATCGCCGGGGTCTTCCCCGCCCTGCCGGAGCGGTACGCCGGAGCGGCGGTGGAGGACTACGGGGACGCGCTGATTCTCCAGTCCTTCGCGGACCTGCACCTCCACGCGCCCCAGTACCCCATGCTGGGCATGGGCATGGATCTGCCGCTTTTGGACTGGCTGAACGCCTACACCTTCCCCACCGAGGCCCGCTTCGCCGACCCGGACTACGCCCGGGAGGCTTACCGCAAGCTGGCCCGGGAGCTCATTGAGAACGGGACCACGAGGGTCTGCATGTTCTCCTCCCTCCACCGGGAGGCCACCCTCATCCTGATGGAGGAGCTGGAGAAGGCCGGGGTCACCGGGTACGTGGGCAAGGTGAACATGGACCGCAACGGCATCCCCGCCCTCCAGGAGGAGACGGAGGAGTCCCAGCGGGAGACCCTCCTCTGGCTGGAGGAGTGCCGGGACTTCCGGCACGTCAAGCCCATCCTCACGCCCCGCTTCACCCCCTCCTGCTCCAACGGGCTGATGGACTTCCTGGGGAAGCTGGCGGCGGAGCGGAATCTCCCCGTCCAGTCCCACCTGTCGGAGAATGCCGGGGAGATTCAGTGGGTCAAGGAGCTGCACCCGGACTGTGCCCAGTACTGGGAGACCTACGCCAAATACGGCCTCTGGAACGACCGGACCCTCATGGCCCACTGCGTCTGGTCCGACGAACGGGAGCGGGCGGCCATGAAAGAGGCCGGGGTGACGGTGGTCCACTGCGCGGACTCCAACCAGAACATCTGCTCCGGCGCGGCCCCGGTGCGGGTCATGCTGAACGAGGGGCTGAAGGTCGCCCTGGGCAGCGACGTCGCCGGAGGGGACCATCTGAACATGTTCGACGTAGTGGCGGCCTCCATCCGGGCCTCCAAGGCCAGGCGGATTCTGGACGGCTGGGAAACCGACTTCCTCACCGTGGCGGAGGGCTGGTATCTGGGGACCTCCGCCGGGGCGGCGTTTTTCGGGGAACAGCCGGGCTTTGCCGCGGGAAATGCCCTCCACGCCATTGTTCTGGAGGACGGGGACCTCCCCCAGCCCCACCCCCTGACGGCGGCGGAGCGCCTGGAGCGCTGCGTCTACCGGCGGCAGAGGGACGCGGTCCGGGCCGTGTGGAGCGATGGACGGAAGGTCTACTCCACCGACTGAACAGGAAAAGGGACTGCTTTCGCAGTCCCTTTTCCTATTCCAGCACCCACCCGCCGGGGTAGGTATCCGAGGTGTCCGCGTCCAGGTTGGTCAGCTCCTTCCAGCCCTCGTCCAGGCCGAAGGCCCCGCCGGACCGGACCGCCGTGCGGCCATACACGTCCTCCATGACCGCCGCGATCTGGAACACGTCTCCGGCCTCTGCCGGGACGTCCTGGGGCGTAAAATGGAAGTTGAGCCACTGGTAGCCTCTGGTGCCGCCCCCATCGTTCTGCCGGAGCTTGTCCAGGCCCTTCCACTGCTCCCCGGTAAGGGTGTCGGTCTCCTCCTCTATCACTTCCGGTATCACAGAGAAGACCGCCCAGTCCACCAGCTTCTTGTTTTTGAACAGGCCCACCCGCAGGCTTTCCAGCTCCGCCACAGGCAGGGCACTCCCGGAGACCGCTGGCGATATGCTGTCAGGATTCCAGTCCAAACGGCCATGCTCTTCCCTGGTCCCTTTGGCCACCGCCAGGGCAAAGGTCCCGTTTTCCACCGGCTTAAAGCCCAGGCCGTAGTCCGCCCGGACCGCCGGGAAAGTCTGGCCGTAGAGCCCCGCGTAACGGTCCAGCACCTGGGTCTGCCGGGTGCCGTCGGGGTAGACGAAGGCCACGCTGACGCTGATGTCCTCCGCCAGGCCGCACCGCAGCTCCGCCGTGAACCGTTGGCCCGCCCCTTGTTCCGCTCGGACGGCAGGGTTCTGCCTTCCGCCGCTTACGGTGTAGAACTCCGCCGTCATGCCCTCCACGAAATTTTTGGGCACGGCGTAGGCCTGGAAGAAGGCCTGGCTGGCGGAGGGGTCCGCCCCTGCCAGCGTGGTTCCATAGTCGGCGGTGACGGCGTTCTGCTCCCGCAAAAGTTCCTCCACCCGGCTGGAGACTTCATTTATCTGGAGGTTTACGCCTCCCTCCACCCGGTTGATGGCGGCCTGGAGCTGGGAGTCGTTTCGGGTCAGCTGCTCCAGCCGCCAGTAGAAGCCCCCCAGGACCAGGCAGAGGCACACCGCCGCCGTAATGACGGACATTTTCAGCACCGCCATTCTGTGGGAGGAGAGCCGGGGGACATACCGGGCGGCGATTTCCTCCACCAGCCGCAGCTGTTCCGCCGACAGCTCCCCGCCGGAGGGGGCGCTTTCCTCCTCTACGCCCAGCAGCCACCCCACGGACACGCCGAAGAGACGGCTGAGGGCCACCAGCTTTTCCACCTCCGGCAGGGCGCTGTCGGACTCCCACTTATAAATGGACTGCCGGGACACGCCCAGCTTCTCCCCCAGGGCCTCCTGGGAGAGGCCCAGCTCCTTCCGCTTCTGGGCCACGCGCTGTCCGGTTGTCATAGGGCATCCCTCCTTTGTGGGTCCCATCATAGCAGGTCCGGCGGGTTATTCGCCACCAACTGCGGACGTTCTTTCTGCTAACCAGCAGTTTACATTGCCGGAAAACACGGCTCGGCCCCTATAAGAGAGCCGGGCCGCTTCTCATTCTTCCTCCGTCTGAACGGCGCTCCCGCCCAGGCCGAAGTCCTCCGCCGCGCTGCCGGTGTCCCGGCGGAGCATATGCTCCATGACCCGGATGTCCGAGTCCACGTCCATGGCGTCCGCCTGGTAGAGCTCGTCCAGCTGGTGCTCGAAGCCCTTGACGATGGAGTCCATGGTATTCTCGATGCGCTCCTTGGCCTGGCGGAGGTTGTCCCCCTCCACCCCGGCGGCCTCGAAGGAGGCGTAGGAGTCCAGCAGCTTCTGGGTGGTGGGCAGGTAGTAGTTCAGGAAGGTGCCGATGCGGTCCTTCTTCCGGGGGTCCTCCTCCACGGCCTTGAAGATCTTGGCGGTGATCTCCTCCAGCCGGTCGATTTTGGCGGAGAGGACGGGGTCCGCAATCTGATCGTTGGCCCGGCGGATGTTGCGGAGGATGCCGGAATAGCCCTCCTCCGCCTCCTTGGGGACTTCGGCGGCCCCCCGGGGCGCGGCCTCCGCCGTCCCCCGGGCCTCCGCCTGGACGGCCTCCTCAAAGCGGCGGCGGAACTCCTCTCCCGCCCCGCTGGAGCGGAACAGGTAGCCCAGCTCCATGTTGAGGTAGGCCTTGCCGCCGAAGTAGCCCTTGTCGATCATCTTCTCCAGGTCCTTCTCCACCCGCCGCTCGGAGTAGCCCAGGGTCCGGGCCAGCTCGTCAATGGGCATGGCCTCCCGGTCGCCCAGGACCAGGAGGTACTTGGAGAAGCGTTTCAGCTGCCGGTCCATAGAGAAGCCGCTGTAGAGCATGGCTCCGCCTCCGGCGGTCAGGGCCAGCCCGCTCAACAGGTCCTCCAGCCACCAAAAGCCGGCTACCCCTTCCTGTATGGCCCACAGGGTGCTGCTCAGCCCGTTCCCCGTGGCCCTCAGGCCGAAGAACAGCACAATCAGGCCGATGATTTTCAGCCACCGGGCGGTGGACTTCTTGGTCGCCGGGGACTTGGTGACCTTCTTCACCGCCTTGGTCGCCTTGGTCTGCCGGTGGGGCGGGGCGGAAGCCGCGCTCCTGGAAGTCCCGGCCTGTCCCGCCGTCCCCTGGAGGGGCGGGGCCTTTTGGGCGGGCTTCTTCTCGTCCTCGGCGAAGAGCTTGCCGAAGAGCAGCAGCAGCCCCAGGGGCCAGAAGGCCCAGAAGGCCAGGACAATCAGCGGCCAGCTCCAATCCCCTCCACCGGAGGTCTTTTTCTTGTTCTCCGCCATAGCTCACTCCTCCGTCTCTTTCTTCTCCAGCTTCCGCTTGTTCCCCTGCTCGTCCACAATGTAGGTGTTGTCCAGCTGGGCCTGTAAATTCCCCACTACCGAGTCGATATAGGCCCGGCGGAGGGCGGCCCGCTCCTTCTCCTCGTCCGGGGTCAAGCCCACGAACCGGGCCTTCCGGGCCAGCTCGTTGATGCGGTCGATCTGCTCCTTGGTCATGCCTCTTCCCCCTCCGTTTCAAACTCATATTCCAGCATCCCAAACGCCTCCTGTATTCCATACGGCCTTCCGGCCCGTCATTCTTCAAAGTTTCACCAGGGCCCCTCAAACGTAAACCTGCAGCACGATGGAGATCCGCCCCTTCCGGGTCAGGCCCCCCACCTCCGCCAGCTCGAACTTCCCAAAGCCCCGGGCGGACACCACGTCTCCCGCCTCCAGGAGCTTGTCCGGCTTCACGCACTCCCGCCAGTTGAGCTGGACCCTGCCGCTCTCGATGAGGGCGGCGGCCTTGCCCCGGGCCAATCGAAAGCCGGAGGCCGCCACCGCGTCCAGCCGCAGGGAGCTGACCGTGTCCCGGACCTCCTTCCGCTGGACCGCGGGAATGTGGAGGTTTTCCGGCTCTATGGCGGACACGCTGAGCTTCGCCCGCCCGGCGGAGTCCCAGCTCTGGAGAAGGAAGTCCGCCACGCCCTCCAGCACCAGCAGGTCCGCGCTGTCTGGGGCCACTAAAATGTCCCCGATCTTCTCCCGGACCACGCCCATACCCATGAGGCTCCCGAGAAAATCCCGGTGGGTCAGCTTGTCCTCTTCCCGAAACGAGGCCCGGAGGCAGCGGATAGGGCTCTCGGCGTTCTCCGCCTCCAGCCAGTCGGGGAGGAAGAGGATGATCTGTCGCTCCGCCCCCTCGTAGCCCCCTTGGAGGACATATGAGGTCTCGGAAACTCCCGCCAGGCGCAGAAGGTCCAGGGCCTGGGCCCTCTGCTGGGGGCTCAAGAAGTCCGTCGAGGTTGGGATATTCCGGCTGTCCGCCTGCTCCGCCCGGTCCAGGACCTTCGCCAGGGTCAGCCGGTCCTCCCCGCTAAGGCCCAGGCGGTCCAACAACGCGCCCTTATCCATGGCGCAGCTCCTGTGTGCGGACCAGGGCGGCGTAGGCCCCGCCCTTCGCCATCAGCTCCTCGTGGCTCCCCAGCTCCACCATCTTCCCGTCCTCAATGACGGCGATGCGGTCCGCGTTCCGGACCGTGGAGAGCCGGTGGGCGATGATGATGGTGGTCCGGCCCTGGGAGAGCTTGTCAAAGGCCTCCTGGAGCTTGGCCTCCGTCACGCTGTCCAGGGCCGACGTGGCCTCGTCCAGAATCAGCACCGGGGGGTCCTTCAGGAAGATGCGGGCGATGGAGATCCGCTGCTTCTGCCCGCCGGAGAGGAGCACGCCCCGCTCCCCCACGTAGGTGTTGAAGCCCTCGGGCATGGCGCAGATGTCGTCGTAGATCTCCGCCAGGCGGGCGGCCCGGGCCACCTCCTCCTCTGTGGCCCCGGGGCGGCCGTAGCGGATGTTCTCCAGAATGCTGGCGGCAAAGAGGAACACGTCCTGCTGAACCACGCCCACATTCCGCCGGAGGGACTCCTGGGTCACCTGCCGCACGTCCGTGCCGTCCAGGAGGATGGCCCCCTGGCTCACGTCGTAAAACCTTGGGATCAGCTGGCAGAGGGTGGACTTCCCCCCGCCGGAGGGGCCCACCACCGCCAGGGTCTCCCCGGGGCGGATGTGGAGGTCCACGTCGTGGAGCACCGCCGCGTCTCTCTGATAGGCGAAGCTCACGTGGTCCACGTCGATCCTGCCCTCCACCCGGTCCAGCCGTCTCGCGTCCGGCGCGTCCTTCAGGGCGGGCTCCTCCCGCATGAGCTCGATGAAGCGGCCCAGGCCCGCCGTGCCGTTGGCGAAGAGCTCGGCGAAGTTGGAGAGCTTCCGCACCGGGTTGACGAAGGTGGTGATGTAGAGGCTGAAGGTGGTCAGGTCGATGACGTTCAGCTCCCCCCGCATGATAAACAGGCCCCCGGCGGCGATGACGGCGGCGGAGAGGATGCAGAGGAAGAACTCCATGGTGGCGTTGAAGCGGCCCATGGCCTTGTGGAACGCCCGCTTGGAGGTCTTGAAGGTGGCGTTGGAGCTGTCGAATTTCTGGAGCTCCGCCCCCTCGTTGGCGAAGGCCTTGGCCGTCCGGATGCCGGAGAGGCCGGACTCGATGTCCGAGTTGATGACGGCGGTTTTCTGCTTCACGGCGGCGGAGGCCTGGCTCATGGAGCGGCGGCAGGACCAGACCACGGCGAAGAACACCGGGACGATGCAGGCGATCACCAGGGCCAGCCGCCACTGGATGGTGAACATGATGACCAGGGAGCCCAGAATGGTCACGCCGGAAATGAAGATATCCTCCGGCCCGTGGTGGGCCAGCTCCGTGATGTCGAAGAGGTCCGCCGTCAGGCGGCTCATGAGCTGGCCCGTGCGGTTTTTGTCGTAGTAGTTGAAGCTCAGCTCCTGCATGTGGCGGAAGAGATCGTGGCGGATGTCCGCCTCCACCAGAATGCCGAAGGTGTGGCCCCAGTAGCAGATGACGTAGGTCAGCAGGGCCCGGAGCACAAAGGCAATGAGGACCACCGCCATGACGGCGAAGAAGGTCCTGTAGGCGCTCTGGGGCAGCAGCTCGTACATGCACCACCGGGACACGGCGGGGAAGGCCAGGTCGATCAAGGAGATCAGCAGCGCGCAGGTCATATCCAGGATGAACAGCTTCCGGTGGGGCCGGAAGTAGGAGAGGAAGATTCTTAAGGGGGATTTCTGCTGGAATTCCTGGGTGGTCATAGGGGCGTCCTCCGTTATCAGTACATAATTTTACAGTTTAGGATTATAGCATACCTTTCCGGCGTATGCAAGAAACAACCCCGGACGCTTTCGCGTTCGGGGTTGCCCTTATCTTTAGGCGAATACGCTCAGGCGTTTGCCAGGAACTCGCCCTTCATATAGCCAGTGGTGGTCACGCCGCCCACGGCTGTAAAGGTGATCTCGTACCAGTCTCCGGTCCCGGTGGCGCGGACCACCTGGACGGAGCCGCCGTTGGGCACGGTGGCCAGGATGTCATAGGTGGTGCCGGGGCCGGAGCGGACCCGGACGCCGTTGCCGCCGTTGACCACCACGGCCTTGCCCGCCTTCAGGGACCCGCCGCCGGAGGACGGCGTGCTGGGCGCGGGCGTCGTTGTGGTCGTGGAGGGCGGGGTGGTGGTCGTGGTCCCGCCGGAGGACGGCGCGGAGCCGCCGCCGGTGACCCGGACGATGCAGATGGCCCGCTTGGACCCGTCCGTCACCACCACGTTGGTAGTGCCGGAGGCCACGGGGGTAATCGTTCCGTCGCTGGCCACGGTGGCCACGGCGGGATTCTCGCTGATCCAGGTGTAGGTCCCGGTGCCGCCGGACACCCGCAGCTTATGGGCCCCCTCGGAGACGTTCCGGGTGAAGTCCGTGCTGCTCAGGGTCAGGCCCTTGGGCAGGGCCGCGGCGGAGGCGTAGCTCATGCCGCCGCTGGAAGTCCCCTCGCCGCCGGAGCCCGTGCCCCCCTCGGGCATGGAGCCGCCGTCGGGCGCTTCGGGGGTATCCGTGCCGCCGGGCTCGCCGGCGCCCTCGGGATCCTCCGTCCCGGCGGGGTCCACGGCGGGGGTGTTCCCCGGCGTCGTTCCGATCCCCGGCTTCTGGACGTCCGTAATGCCGGGCTTGTTGTCCTCCGGCTCCTTGTCCTTATCCTTGCCGAAGAACTTGTCCCCGTAGAGGAGATAGACCAGCAGAAGGGCCATCAGGACGATCAGGACGATCAAAATGGGCGTCACAATGCCGTAGGCGCTCCGCCCGCCCCGGCCGCCGGGGCTCCGGGTTCCCTCCCGGAGGATGGGACGGCGGGCAGGCTCCTGCTGCTCCTCCTCCCAGTACTCCTCCTCCTCGCAGAAGGGACACTCTTTATAAGTATCGGAATATCTCTCCCCGCAGACGGGGCAGCGCTTCATTGCCATATCGGTCCTCCCGTATGTTATCTTCATCGTCAAAACCCGATGGGTTTTGCTATCACCGCATTTTCTATCATATCCATTTTCCAGTCCGCCGTCAAGTGCGAGTTCGTCAAAATTTGTGAACTTTTCAGGTTCTCCTTGCTTTTTCGCCCCGGAACCATATAATGGAACTTGGGGAATCGAATCGAATTGACGGGAGGTATGCGGCATGAGCGCCATCATCATCGGAATCGCCGGAGGAAGCGGCTCCGGCAAAACCACCCTGGCCCAGCACTTGAAAGACCATTTCGGCGGCAGCGTCACCGTCATCGGGCACGACAGCTACTACAGGCGGCAGGAGGGCAAGACCTACGAGGAGCGGGCCCTCCAGAACTACGACCATCCCGACGCCTTTGAGACGGACCTGCTGGTCCGCCACCTCCAGGAGCTGCGGGAGGGCCGGTCCATCCAGTGCCCGGTGTACTCTTACGTGGACCACAACCGGACGGACCAGACCGTGGAGATTTTTCCCACCAAAGTTCTGATTGTGGAGGGCTTCCTGATTCTCCACGAGCCCCGTCTCCGGGAGCTGTTCGACATCAAGATCTTCGTGGAGACCGACGCGGACGAGCGCATCCTCCGCCGGGCCCTCCGGGACGTGGAGGAGCGGGGCCGGACCCTGCGGTCCGTGGTGACCCAGTACCTGACCACGGTAAAGCCCATGCACGAGCAGTACGTGGAGCCCTCCCGGAAGTACGCGGACATCGTCGTCCTGGAGGGCGGGCACAACCTGGTGGCCCTGGAGATGATTATGCAGCGCATCCAGAACCATATCGACCGGGAGTGAACCGGCGGGCCTCCGGCGTTTCACCGGGGGCCCCTTCAAAAAAATAAAAATTGGGGGTTGCATTTTCCGCCCCGCTGTCGTATACTGACCCCAGGAAACAGAACTGAATACTTTGTCTTCAGGGCGGGGCGCAATTCCCCACTGGCGGTACAGTCCGCGACCGGAGGCCGTTCTCTTAAAGTACGGCCCCCGCTGACCCGGTGAGACTCCGGGACCAACAGTCACAGTCTGGATGGAAGAAGATGAGTGCGGCTTGAGCCGCGCCTTTCGGCGCGCTTCTTTGCTGCTTGTTCACCTTGGAGAAGTCAAAGCGTCCAGGGTGTTTTCAAGTATGTAAAGGAGTGCTTTCTTATGTCCAACTACGAGTCCAATGTCACCACCGCCCCCGCCGACGATTACGCCGCCGGAGCCGCCGCCGAGCTCCGGATGCACCGGGAATCCCAAAGCGCCGTCAAGACCGTCACCTCCCTGGCCATGCTGACCGCCCTGACCTATGTGGCCATGATCCTCAGCAAGATGCTGCCCCAGATCTCCGGCTTCCTCCAGATGGATGTGAAGGACACCGTGGTCTGCATCGGCGGCTTCCTCTTCGGGCCCCTGTCCGCCGCCGTCATCTCCATCGTGGTGGCCCTGGTGGAGATGTTCACGGTCAGCGACACGGGGATCATCGGCCTCATCATGAACGTGCTGGCCACCTGCGCCTTCTGCTGCACCGCCTCCTTCGTCTACAAGAAAATGCGCACTCGGAAGGGCGCGGTCCTGGGCCTGCTCCTGGGCACCCTGGTCCTGACGGTGGTCATGGTCCTGTGGAACTACCTGATTACCCCCATCTACATGCACATGGACCGCTCCGTCGTGGCCGCCATGCTGCCCACGGTCTTCCTCCCCTTTAACCTGGTGAAGGGCGGGCTGAACACGGCCCTGATCCTGGTCCTCTACAAGCCCGTGGTCACCGCCCTGCGGAAGGCCAGGCTGGCCCCCGAGCGGGACGCTTCCTCCCAGAGCGCCGACCGCTTCGACGCGGGCTTCCTGCTGTTCTCCTTCGCTCTGCTGGCCACCTTCGTCCTGCTGGTGCTGGTCCTGGCGGGCAAAATCTGAATCCAAAACCCCTTGTATGCTCAAATCTCGGGGCGGAGCCTGACGGCTCCGCCCCGTTTTCTCCCCGGGTTCCCCCCTCATTGGAAAAATTTCCAAAAATTTCCGATCATTGTGACAAAAGCTACTTGCATTTTTTGGAAAACTTTGCTATCATGGGTAAATTAAGCAGAAGGGAGGCGCATTGCTTTGGTCATACACGAATCCGCGGAGGACTATCTGGAGTCCATCCTCATCATCCAGGAGCAGTCCGGCCAGGTCCGCTCCATCGACGTGGTGAATAAACTGGGGTTCTCCAAGCCCAGCGTCAGCATCGCCATGAAAAAGCTGCGGGAAAGCGGCTACATCGTCATGGCCGGGGACGGGAACATCACCCTGACCGCCAGCGGCATGGAAATCGCCAGCCGCATCTACCGCCGCCACAAGACCATCACTAAGCTCTTCGAGCTGATGGGCGTCTCCCCGGAACAGGCCGCGCTGGACGCCTGCAAGGTGGAGCACGACCTCAGCGAGGAGACCTTCGCGCGCATCTGTTCCTATGTGGACGACCTGCCCCAGTGACCACAGCCCCAGCCTAATGCGAGGCCCCTGGACGGGATGGAAGTTTCCGGCGTTTTGTCTAAAAAGAGGCGGGGAAGTTCTCTGTTTGGGGGCTTGCATTTTCGCGGGCTCTTCGGTACAATGAACGTAATCAAGCAAGGATAGATGGCTGCAACGGAGTGCCGCGCGCACGGGCCCGCACCTGTCTCTCCGTGCGAGCCGATAGGTGTTTCAAGTCCGAGTGGATTTGGGGCGCCTTTCTTTTTTACCCTAAATTCAATTCAAGGAGGAGTTTTCTTATGATCTTACTGGCAAACGGCAAGCTCATCACCCGGGACCCCCATGGTACCGGCTACCTGCCCGACGGCGGCGTGGTCACCGAGGGCGGGAAAATCGTGGAGGTCGGCGAGACCACTGCGCTGAAGGCGAAATACCCCCAGGCGGAATTTGTGGACGCCAGGGGCGGGGTCATCATGCCGGGCCTCATCAACGCCCACACCCACATCTACTCCGCCCTGGCCCGGGGCCTGTCCATCAACGGCTACGCCCCCACCAATTTCTATGAGGTACTGGACGGCCAGTGGTGGTACATCGACCGCCACCTGGACCTGGCGGCTACGAAAGCCAGCGCCCAGGCCCTGGTCATCGACTCCATCAAGCAGGGCGTCACCACCATCTTCGACCATCACGCCTCCTTCTGCGAGATCCCCGGCTCCCTGATGGAGATCGCCAAGGTCACGGAGTCCATGGGCCTCCGGGCCTGCCTGTGCTACGAGGTCAGCGACCGGGACGGCGAGGAGAAATCCCTCCAGTCCGTCCAGGAGAACAAGGACTTCATCGACTACTGCGAATCCCACCCCTCCGACATGCTCAAGGCCATGTTCGGAGGCCACGCCCTGTTTACCATCTCCGACAAGACCTTCGACCGGATGGCGGAGGCCAACGGAGGCCGGGTGGGCTACCACATCCATGTGTCCGAGGGCATGAACGACGTGTATGACTCCCTCCAGAACTACGGCCGCCGCCCGGTCCAGCGGCTCCAGGACCACGGCATCCTGGGGCCCAAGACCATCCTGGGACACTGCATCCACGTAAATACGGCGGAAATGGACATCATCAAGGAAACGGATACCATGTGCGTCAACAACCCGGAAAGCAACATGGGCAACGCCGTGGGCTGCTCCCCGGTGCTCCAGCTCTACAAGAAGGGCATCCTGGTGGGCCTGGGCACCGACGCCTATACCAACGACATGCTGGAAAGCATCAAGGTCGCCCTGACCATCCAGCGCCACAACGCCTGCCTCCCCGGCGTGGGCTGGTGCGAGGTGACGGATATGCTCTTCAAGAACAACGCCAAAATGGCCCGGCGGGCGGGCTTCCCCGAAATGGGCGTTTTGAAGGCTGGGGCGGCGGCGGACGTGATTGTCATGGACTACAAGCCCTTCACCCCCTTCTCCGACGCCAACATCGACGGGCACATGCTCTTCGGCATGACGGGCCGCCAGTGCCAAACCACTATGGTGAACGGGAAAATTTTGATGCGCGACCGCCAGCTGACGGAAATCGACGAGGAAGCCGTCAATGCGGAAATCCTCCAGGTCTCCAAGAAGCTGTGGGGAACCCTCAATCACTGCGAGTACTGATTTAAAATATACAGGAGGAACAAAGCCATGTCCGAACTTATGACCCCCATCCCCTTCCGGGAACTGATGACCTGGGTGACCGCCGAGTACCAGAGGGAGGGTACCGTTTTCGGCGTCCACAAGCCCTACAAGGCGGGCGTCAAGACCCTGCCCATCTTCGGCGAGAAGATTGAAACCCCCTTCGGCCCCGCCGCCGGGCCCAACACCCAGCTGGCCCAGAACATCATTGCCAGCTACTTCGCCGGGGCCCGCTTCTTCGAGCTGAAAACTGTCCAGAAGATGGACGGCGCGGACCTCTCCGCCTGCGTGAACCGGCCCTGCATCCTGGCGGAGGACGAGTGCTACAACTGCGAGTGGTCCACGGAGCTCTATGTCCCCCAGGCCTTTGAGGAGTATGTCAAGGCCTGGTGCGCCTGCAAGATCATGGCCAAGGTGTACGGCCTGGGCGACCCGGACGCCTTTGTCTTCAACATGTCCGTGGGCTACGACCTGGCGGGCATCCAGGGCCCCAAGGTGGACAAATTCCTCACCGAAATGATGGACGCCTCCCAGACCCCCATTTTCCAGGAGTGCGTTAAGGTCCTCAAGGAGTTCTTCCCCGGCGAGGCGGCCTTCATCGACGGCATCTCCCCCCGGGTCTCCGGCAGCGTCACCGTCTCCACCCTCCACGGCTGCCCGCCGGACGAGATCGAGCGGATCGCCAGCTACCTGATTGAGAAAAAACACCTCCACACCTTCGTCAAGTGCAATCCCACCATCCTGGGCTACGAGACCGCCCGGTCCATCCTGGACGGCATGGGTTACGACTACATCGCTTTCGACGACCACCACTTCAAGGAGGACCTCCAGTACGAGGACGCCATTCCCATGTTCCGCCGCCTCCAGGCCCTGGCGGACAAAACGGGGGTGGAATTCGGTCTGAAGCTGTCCAACACCTTCCCCGTGGACGTGAAGGCCGGGGAGCTGCCCAGCGAGGAGATGTACATGGCGGGCAAGTCCCTCTTCCCCCTGACCACCACCATGGCGGCCCGCATTTCCAAGGAATTCGGCGGCCGGATGCGCATCAGCTACGCCGGAGGCGCGGACGCACTGAACATCGACAAGCTCTTCGCCTTAGGGATCTGGCCCATCACCATGGCAACCACGGAGCTCAAGCCCGGCGGCTACCAGCGCTTCGTCCAGATCGGCGACAAGCTGGATACGATGGAGTTCAAGCCCTTCACCGGCGTGGACGTGGCGGGCATCGAGGCCCTGGCCCTGGCGGCCCGGTCCGACAAGTACCACGTCAAGGCCGTGAAGCCCCTGCCCCGGCGGAAGCTCTATGAGAAGGTCCCCCTGATGGACTGCTTCACCGCCCCCTGCAAGGGCGGCTGCCCCATCCAGCAGGACATCCCGGAGTACATCGAGCTGTGCCGGAAGGGCGAGTACGCCTCCGCCCTGCGGCTCATCTGCGAGAAGAACCCCCTGCCCTTCATCACGGGCACCATCTGCGCCCACCGCTGCCAGACCAAGTGCACCCGGACCTATTACGACGACTCCGTCCAGATCCGGACCACGAAACTGGTGGCGGCAGAGCGGGGCTATGACGAGTATTTCTCCAAGATCAAGGCTCCCGCCCCGGCCAACAGCGGCAAAAAAGTTGCCATTATCGGCGGCGGCCCCACGGGCATGGCGGCGGCCTACTTCGTGGGCCGGGCGGGCATCCCCGTCACGATCTTTGAGAAGGCCGATAAGCTGGGCGGCATCGTCCGGCAGGTAATCCCCGGCTTCCGCATCCCGGACGAGGCCATCGACAAGGACGCGGCCCTCATCGCCAAAATGGGCGCGGAGATCAAGCTGAACACCCCCGCCCCCTCCGTCGCCGAGCTGAAGGCCCAGGGCTATACCCACATCTTCTTTGCCGTGGGCGCCTGGAAGGCCGGGCGGCTGGACATCCCCGGCAACGTGGTGCCCGTCATCGGCTGGCTGAAGGACCTGAAGGCCGGGAAGGACGTCTCCCTGGGCCACGTGGCGGTCGTTGGCGGCGGAAACACCGCCATGGACGCCGCCCGGGTGGCCCTCCGGGCGGGGGCGAAGTCCTCCACCCTGGTGTACCGCCGGACGAAGAAGTACATGCCCGCCGACGCCGAGGAGCTGGAGCTGGCAATTGCCGACGGCGTGCGCTTCCTGGAGCTGGTGGCCCCCGTGGAGCAGAAGGACGGCAAGCTGCGCTGCGAGAAGATGCGCCTGGGCGAGCCCGACGAGAAGGGCCGCCGGAAGCCGGAGCCCACCGGGGAGTTTGTGGAAATCGAGTGTGATACGGTCATCTCCGCCGTGGGCGAGAAGGTGGAGAGCGAGCTCTTCCAGTCCAACGGCGTGGAAGTGGACGCCAAGGGCCTGCCGGACTTCCGCACCAACGTGGAGGGCGTCTACGCCGGAGGCGACGCCATGCGGGGACCCGCCACGGTGGTGGAGGGCATCGCCGACGCCCAGTGGTTCGCCAACGCCGTCATCGGGGAAGCCTACAAGTTTGAAATCCCCGCCAAGGCCAAGGCCAGCCGGGCGGAGGCCATCGCCAAGAAGGGCGTCCTCTGCGAGTCCGCCAAGTGCGAGGGGGACCGATGCCTGACCTGCAACGTGGTGTGCCAGGTCTGCGCCGACGTGTGCCCCAACCGGGCCAATGTGGTCATTGAAATGCCCGACGGGCGGCACGAGATTCTCCACGTGGACCGGATGTGCAACGAGTGCGGCAACTGCGCCATCTTCTGCCCCTATGACTCCGCCCCCTACCGGGATAAGTTCACCCTGTTCAAGACCCGGGAGGGCTTTGATGAGAGCGTGAATAACCAGGGCTTCCTGCCCCTGGGCGGGGACAAGGTCCTGGTCCGGCTGGACGGGAAGGTCTTCGAGGCGGACCTGAACGCCGAGAATCAGCTGCCTGCGGACATTGAGGTCTTCATCCTCACGGTGCTGAACAAGTACACTTACCTGCTGTAAACGGAAGCTCAAACGGAGGCCGGGATTTTTCCCGGCCTCCGCCTCTTGAAAACGCTCCCGCGCAAGTCCTTGACAAAACAGCGGGCTTGGGTATAATAGAGATAGAAGGGCGCTGTTGTATGGCGGTCAGCCCGGAACTAGACGATCGAAACCGCTAGCCGTTCGGGTGCCTGCCGGACGGCTAGCAC
>CAJUOD010000034.1 GCA_910587875.1 uncultured Oscillibacter sp.
TGAAGCGTCGGTTTGAAGAGTTCTGAGTGTGGGCTTATTCTTTGTTTATAGCGGTGCAGTTTTTGAATGACTCGGCCCTTGCCGCTATGCGTAAAAATTTTTTCTCCCAGGCTGTGGTATTTTTCCCTCCCCAACCGTTTAAAGGGTGAATCGGCGCCAATTCGACACAAAGGAGGAGACCTTTTATGCTTGCGATCTGCCTCGCCATGCTGGAGACCGAACAGGACCAGCGGCGGTTCACGCGGCTCTTTGAGGCTCACGAGAAGAAAATCTACGGGGTGGTCCTGCAAATTCTGGGGGACCCCACTCAGGCGGAGGACGCCGCCCAGCAGACCTGGCTCAAGCTGGTGCAGAGCTGGGACCGGGTGTCTGCCTTGCCCTGGGCGGAGACGGAGGGCTACGCCGTCACCGTGGCCAAGAACTGCGCCATGGACATCCTCCGGGCGGAGCGGCGGACCGCCGCCTTCCCGGAGGACTGGGACCCGCCGGCCCCGGAGGACCATCAGGACGAATACGACTACTTAGTCTCCCTGATCCGGGCCTTGCCGGAGAGTTACCGGCGGATTTTAGAGCTGAAATGCGTGGAGGAGGAGAGCAATCAGGAGATCGCCCGGCGGATGGGACTCAAGGAGTCCGCCGTATCCATGCGGGTGCTGCGGGGACGAAAAATGCTCCGGGAACAACTGGAAAAGGAGGGATATTTCGATGACGCAGTTTGAGGACCGCCTTCGCCGGGGAATGATGGATGCCAACGTGGCGCAGTATAGACGTGTCATCCAAAAGATGGAAACACAGGAGTTGGACGCCTCCCCTAAATACTACCGGGAACGGACACGCCTGTTGGCAGACCCGCAGATCTGGGCGAGCCGGCGGACCGGGATTCGCGGGCGGAAACGCCTGAACTGGCGGCTGATCGCCATTGTAGCGGCGCTGCTGCTCCTCTCCGCCTGCGGTTACGCCCTGGTGACCGGGCAGTTCTCCCAGTGGTTCTCCAGCCTGGGGGTGAATCCCGCCGCGCCGGAGCAGTCCGAGGAGGTGCTGACCCGCACGGGCACGGCCATCCAGCAGAGCCAGACCGTGGGGGACGCGACGGTGACCCTGAACGCCGCCGTATGGGACGGAGAAGACGTGTGGCTGTCCTTTACGGTGGAGAGTCCGGATATCCCGGAGGAGATCGAACAGTACAGCCACCTCTACGCAGAGGACTGCCGCCTGATCCTGCGGGAGGACCAGTGGGTGGAATCCACGACATACTCGACGAGGCAGACCTGCGCTCTTGATGGCATGACCCCGGAGGAAACGGAGAAGACCGTTCAGGAGCGGCTGGCCGAGGGACCGTTGGACAGTCTTCACTTTCTGATGCCGGAACAGCGGGAGGGGAACACCCTCTTCTTCCAGGTAGCAGATCCACTGCCCGCCAGTTCCTTCACGGAGACGACGCGCCCGGAGCTGACCCTGCATATCGAAAATCTGGCTGCCTGTCCCGACGATGGGGATTTGAACAGACCGGGTGTAATCTTTGCCGCGGGACCCTTTGACCTTACCTTCACGCTGGAGGAGCCCATCCTGCCCATCCACTACGGGGACGCGGATGAGGAGATCACCCTGGGGGAGTCCCGGAAGGTCCCCATGCGCTTCACAGACTTTCAGGTCTCCGCCCTGAGTCTGACCGCCAGAGGCGAGGTCCTGGCCCCGATAGACCAGCCCAAGGCCGGAGAGAAGGAGGACCCGGACAAGCTGCACCTTGGGGACGTGAACCTAGCCAACATCGAGGGCCCCTGGGGCCTTTGGCTGGAAGACGGGAGCTATGTGGACATCACGCAGATGAGCAGCGGCGGCGGAGGCGGCGACTCCGATGGAACTTTCGTGATAGACTTCCGCCGCGACTACACCTATCCCATCGACCCCGCCACGGTGACGGCGTTGAACATCGGCGGGACCCGGATAGAGCTGAGCGGGCTGGAGGAGATGCCGGAGTTGATGAACTGAAAAATTTTCCAATAATTTTGAAAATCATGTGGCGCGAAGCCCTCCCAATCCGTTTAATAGGCAGAACGGAACGGGAGGGCTTTTCCCTTCCCGCCGGAAAAGAAAGGAAGGTATCATTATGAAGACATGGAAACGATTGGCGTCTGGGCTGCTGGCCCTGGCCCTACTGGCCTCCCTGAGCTGCGCCGCCCTGGCGGCGGAGCCCAAGGCAGCGGAGGAGGAGACCCCGAAGCCCGCCGGGCAGTTCTCCCGGTGGTTCTCCAGCCTGGGAATCAACCCCAAAACGCCGAAGGCATCGGAGGAGGTCCTCTCCCACATGGGCACCGCCATCAAGCAGAGCAAAACCGTGGGGAACACGACGGTGACCCTCAACGCTGCCGTCTGGAACGGGGAGGACCTGTGGCTCTCCTTCGATGTCAAGAGCCCCGACATCCCGGAGGAGGTCCAGCAGTACACATCCCTCACCACGGAGAAGTGCAGCCTCAAGCTGCGGGACGACCAGTGGAAGGAGTACACCCGGAACAATCTGGAGGAGTTCTACGCCAACAATCCGGAGGTGACTCCGGAGGAGGCGGAGAAGAAAATCCAGGCCGAGCTGGCCAAGGGGCAGACGGGCTCCTTCTGGTTCTCGCCGGAGGGGCGGGACGGAAATACCCTGAACTTCCAGACCAACATGGGCCTGTTCGACTCCCGCTTGTTCACGAAAACGAAGCAGCCGGTGCTGACATTGCACTTGGAGAACCTCGCCCCCAGCGACAGCCCGGACAAGGTCTTTTTGAAAGGCCCCTTTGACTTCACCTTCACGGTGAAAAAGCAGGTCCCGCCCATCCAATACACCGGGGCCGACGCGAAGATCACCCTGGGGGAAACCAAGAAGGTTCCCATGCGCTTCACGGAGCTCCAGATTTCCGCCACGGGCCTGTCCGCCAGAGGCGAGGTCCTGGCCCCGATAGACGACCTGCCGAAGGCCGGAGAGAAGGAGGACCCGAACAAGCTGTACCTTGGGGACCTGAACCACGCCAATATCGAAAGCTCCTGGGGCCTCTGGCTGAAGGGCGGAGCCTATGTGGACATCACATCCATGGGCGGCGGAGGCGGAGGCGGCAAAGAGGGGGAGACCTTCATGATAAGTTTCCGCCACGATTTCCCCTATCCCATCGACCCCGCCGCGGTGACGGCGGTGAACATCGCCGGAACCCGGGTGGAGCTGGGAAAGCTGACGGCTGCAACGGCGTAAGAAATTTTTGTCAGGTATAACCATCCCCATCGTGTGCTTAATCAGAACAATTGATATAGAGGAGACGGATATATTATGAAGAAGACAGGCAAAAGACTCTGCTCACTCACGCTGGCTCTCACCTTATGCTTGGGCCTTTGTATTTCGGTTTCGGCAAAACAAGCGGCGATTCAGTATAACACTGAGCTCACAAGCATTGGCGGCATCAGCCAATTGAAAGAGAAGTATTCCTCCCTTTATGTCGGTGAAGATTCTTCTGCCTGGGCTTCCGCATGGTTGCGGGACAAAGCGGGAAATACTCTTTCGGCGGGCAGCCTGGGCGTGGAAGCCAGACTGTACAACAAAGACGGAGAACTCTGCGCCAGCACTGGTATGCGTTACAATACCAAACCTGCCAGCTTTGTGAGCGCAGTCACCACCATTTCATCCGAAGGCTACTGCAGCTGTGGACACATTCGGACGATCTACTTTAAGGATTTCGATAGTTTCAGAGTGGAGAATGACAAGCGTTTGACAGCTGGAGACGATTTTGCCTATTTGCCTGAAAGCAATTCCTACAAATTCCCGGACAAGCTGTTGGCTGTGCTGAAGGAAAACGAAAACGGCTATCCTGTAAACCGCTTGGGGGAAACCTATGGTTCTGCGCTGCTGGTGGGCTATAACGACAACTATACGATGCCTCCGGTGCTGCTATCTGCGGTTGGCAGCAATGGGGTTCATGGCTATGTCCGCGAAGCAGACCTGAGCCCTTACCTTGCTACGAGGAAGGACGCCGTGGCTTATATGTCTAAGCTGGAAAGAAACCGGATTCTTCCGCTTTATGATAGGGATGGGAATGTGATAGGAACTTTCGTGCTGGATGGTTCTTTCACAAGCGGAACAACAGCAAAGGAATTGGAAAGCGCCCAGGCAGCAGCGGCGGCAAAACCTGGAGCGCAAACCAGTCAAAGCGTAAAACTTCCAACGGCAAAGGTGGAGCTTGCCAAGTTGGCAAAACGCTCGCAGGACAACTGCCCCTATCAGCGGAACAGCAAAGGGGAAACCTATGGTTCCTCTGCCGCAGTTGGCAACGTCGGTTATGCCCCGGTTTGGGTAACTGTGGTGTCGACAGACGGTGATCAAGGTGTTGTCCAGTCCAAAGATTTCTTTCTTGCGAAACCGGGCGTTCTTCCCGTGTATAATCTGGAAGGGAAAGTGATTGGTGAATTTCTGATCGAGGAATTTGTACCTCCCGCCGGATATAAGCCTGGTATGTCTATGGAAGAACTCAAAACCTTAGTGAAGGACGGTTGAATCATGCGGGGCCTGGGAATCCCAGACCCCGCCGTAAAAAAACGGAAAAGAGAACAGAAAATGGGAACAAAGAAACGAACAATTCTATGTATTGTCGGAATTTGTATACTCGTTTTGGGAGGAAGTTTGCTCTATAGACAATCGGTTGTGGAAAGGGACACCGATCCGTATCAGGATACCCTGATATCCTATCTTGAAGCCATGAAGGCTGGGACAGCGGATCAGGCGGCAAAACTTGCTTCATTCCCGAATGAGGATATCAAATCCGCATACCTCTCCTCTCCTATCGTAATTGTCGATTATGAAATCAAAAAGAGTGAAATCATTAACGATCAATTGCGCGCATACACCCTGCTCATTAAAGACAGTATGAATCCCGACGTATACAGAAGAATCTATTACTTTGTTGGAACACCCGAAGGACAATACACAGTTTATATCAATGCGGAATATGTTCCAGATACGCTCAGTGAGGGGCTGAACAAGGAAAAATACTCATACACAGATGAGGACTCTTTGGGTGTGGGCGAAATAGAATCCTCGGATCATCTGAGTAAATAGTGCCCGATCAGTTAAGTGCGGGGCCTGGGATTCCCAGGCCCCGCCGCAAATCATAAAAGCAAGAATCTGGAGGCTGTCCAGCGACGGAATTAGGCTATACACTTCCCCTACAAAAGCACCTAAAGGTGGAATTGCCGCCGCCAAAACCACCCATAAACCCGTTCTTTTGCTGGGCCGTTCATACATTGACTGTACAGGGCCGGAAAGCGGTATTGGACATGAACCGCGATACCCGTTACAGTATCCTGCTCTATGGCATGAGGGCGGCGGATTGGATACACTTGCCGGGGCTTGTACAAAATGAAATCAAAGCGGCCATCCTGCGGGAGGGGCTTTCAGAGTATGAGGCCGTCCGGTATTTCACCTTGAGCGGCCCGCTGAAAATTTCTACAGTGCGGAAATCAGATTTGGTGACAGGGCTGAATTGGACAATGCAGACATTGCTGCGGCACGCTCCTTTGCTGGATGAAAGCCGCTTTTCCCAGCCGCAGGTAACTTGCTTAATGAACGGTGAAGGTTACTATGCGCCTGGGTTCTCGAAGTCCGGGACCCCGAGGGAGTTCTTCTTGGCGGGGTTCCGGTGCTTATGAGAACTAAAACATAACTCCGCTGTTTTCCATTTTACCAATTCCGGGCTTTTATTTTTGAACCGCTTGTGGTATACTGCATTTAACGGGGTGATAGCATGGGCGATTTTGACAAAGCGGGCTATTGGTTTGACGGCGCTGAATATGATTTGCAGACGGCCCATGCCATGCTGGAAACCCGACGTTTCCTTTACGTTGGCTTTATGTGTCATCAGACTATTGAGAAATCGCTGAAAGGCGTGCTTGTTTTTAGGAATCCAGAGGAAGAATTACCCTACATCCACAAGTTGAGGCGGTTGGCTAATTTATCTGGAATATCCGAAGAAATGAGTGAAGAGCAGCTTTCCCTTCTGGATCTCCTCAGTCCGCTAAACATAGAAGCGCGGTATCCTCTGCAAAAATCCAGACTGCTGGAATCTCTAACGGTTGAACGCTGTGAGAAGATGATTCAGAAAACGGAGGCGCTGTATTTATGGTTGAAGAAAACGTGCTGACCACGGCCAGGAAATATGCTACCGCTGTGCGCAAAACGATGAATGTGCGCAATATTTTTCTTTATGGCTCTCATGCCAAAGGCGAGGCAAAAAAAGACAGCGATATTGATATCGCTGTTGTGGCAGATCAGGTCCCTGGCGACTATCTGGATACAATGGCCGCCTTGTGGCGGCTGACGAACGATGTGGATGAAAATATCGAGCCTGTTTTGCTGTTAACCGCAGACGATGAGAGTGGGTTTCTGGATATTGTCCAGCGGACCGGAATCGCCGTCTGACCCATAACCTGACCCAGAACAGGAAATTTCTCTGGGGAAACAATGGAATGGTCGATATCAAAGAGTATCCGGTTTTGGAGCGAACAGCATCAAACCGGGTCTAATGGGCCCGGTTTCATTTCTTAGACAAGCTACGGACCAGAAGGCCGGGGGTTCGAATCCCTCAGGGCGTACCAAAGCCACGGAAATTCAATGAATTTCCGTGGCTTTGTTTGTTTTTATGCACTTTTTCTGGCGGTTTGATTTAGCGACTCCGGTTTGACCCAAGCCGTGACCCATACGGGAATTTGGAGCGGAAATTATCAGAGAGTGCTGGAGAGGAAACTTCCCACCGCATTTGCCGCCTGCTTCTGCATGGAGGTGGTCACGTGGGCGTAGGTATCCAGAGTGAACCCGGCGCTGTAATGTCCCAGCATGGCGGAGAGGGTTTTCACATCCACCCCGTTTTGCAGGGCCAGAACCGAGAACGTGTGTCTCAGATCATGAAATCTGATCCTCTCTAATCCTGCTCTCTTCAGCACCCGCTGGAGCATGTGCAGGACGCTGTCCGGGGACATGGGGCCCCCGTATGGCGAGGGGAATACATACTCGTCTTTCTGCTCCATGCCTTTGAGGACCTTGACGGCATCCGCTCCTATCGCAATATTGCGGTAGGAGTTTTTCGTTTTCAGCGGGGCTTCCACCACCTCGCCGTTCTGACGGAGGACCTGTCGCCGAACGTGGATGATACCTTTGGTTAAATCAATATCGCTCCATTTCAGCCCCAGCAATTCTCCCCGCCGGAGGCCAGTGGCCAGATCAATGTAGTAGAGTTCAAACACACCGCTGCGCCTTGCTTCCTCGAAGAAAGTGCCCAGGCTCTCCGGCGGCAGGATTTTCATTTCCTTCCGCTCCAGCTTCGGCAGGACACAGCCCTTTGTGGGGTTGGCTGAAATCAGCCGCTGCTCTACGGCGCAGTTCAGGGCAGAGGAAATCATCTGGTTAATATTCCGTACTGTCTTGACGCTGAGGCCCTTGGGTTTACTGCGGGATTCTGTACACGCCACCCTGCCGCTCTCCAGCAGGTGTTTGTATAACCTTTGGAGGTCCATCGCCGTCAGCTTTTCCAACGGGATGCCTCCGAGGGCGGGCTTGATGTGGTTCTCGATGAATCCCTGGTAGGTCTTGTGGGACGAGGGGCGGACCTGGAGCTTGGCGTAGTTCTCCATCCAGGCATCCAGCCATTGGCCTACTGTGTAGCGTTCGGTAACTGAAACCAGCGAATTGCTTTTTTCGATAGCAACCTTGAGTTTTGCTTTGACCTCCGCTTGGGTTTTGCCGAGGACATTTTTGTAGATTGTCTTCCCGGTCACCGGATCACGGCCCGCAGTGTATCGGCCCTCCCAGCGGCCATCCTTACGCTTGCGAATACTGCCTTCTCCGTTGGCACGTCTTTTCGCCATGGCACATCGCCTCCTTTGTCAGCAACACACCATACCAGAGCCTTACGAAAATATCCAGCGCTCTTGTGCGGTGTTATCAAAAAGTTTTGATTTGTTGCTACCGGAAAACCGCCTTTTATTCATACATTTCCCCGCTCTATTGGGAAGGGCAGGGAAAAGAAAGGGGCCTTCTCTTTGTTTATAGCGGCGCAATTTTTAACTGTCTCAGGGGGAGATTACTGTACCGGCGCAGCCCTTCTCCAACAAAGCCTCAACACGGCCTTTCCTGGTTCAACAGGTGTGTGGATGCCACCCTCTTCTGAAATCGCACACAGCGCCTCACAGGCCGAAGCAAGGGCTGATCTGTCATTCTGTAATTCTTTTCCCTTCTCTGCACTCAGTTCTCCTCTCCCCTTCAGGGGCAGGGGGGTGCCGGGGCTTTGCCCCGGCGAATGCGGACGGCGTATAGCCGGGCGCGATGCTTGCCCCACCCGCGGGTGGGAAAACGCACCTTCGCGGTCATCCCCTCATTTGAAAACCATGGCATCCTACCTGCACCGCGGGGAGAAGTCTCTTTGATATTTATCCTGCTTTTCTTTCGACTGGTGAGTTCACCTCCGGTTTCGGAACAATTCTCATTTCTTACATTTCGAGAAAATTTTTCCAGCCTCGCAGAGCCAAAAGTTGACCGCCCGTTCTTTGTTTACAACGGCGCAGTTTCTGAACGGCCTATTTTTTGCCGTTGTCCTGAGGCAAAATAAAAGTATTCTTGGGCATCTGGTGGAAGTGCCGTTTGGATGGCGACGGCCGTCCTGCGTGGGTAATGTGGAAATTCCCCTTTGAAGCAGCCAGGGCGGCCCGCGGGCCGCCCTGGCTTTTTTCAAGCATTCTCCAAATAATTTTTCAGCATCTGCGCCGCCTGGGCCCGGGTGGCAATTCCCTTGGGATCCAAAATCCCGCCGGCCCTGCCGCTCATGACGCCCCGCTCCACGGCCCAGCACAGGGCCTCTCTGGCGTACTCCGCCGCCTGGGCCGCATCCGTGAAGGGCAGGGTCCGGCTGAAGGGCACCGGGCGTCCGGCGGCCCGCCAGAGCATTACCGCCAGTTGTTCCCGCGTGATTTGGTCGTTGGGCCCGAAAATCTCCCCGGTATAGCCGGTCATAATGCCGCTTTCGCTGGCCCAAGCCACCGCTTCGGCGTACCACGCGTCTTCCGAGACGTCAAGGAACGCGGCGGCGGTTCCGCTGGGAGGATTCCCCTCCAGGTTGTGGAGCGCCACCGCCAGCATGGCCCGGGTTATAGGTGCTTCCGGGCGGAACATGCCATCCGTCCCCCCGTTGAGAATCTCCCGTGCGCTGACGAAGGCCGCCGCCTCCGCCTTCCAGCCGCCCGCCGGGACGTCGGGGAAGCTCCGTCCCCGGTCCTCCAGCCGTATCAGGGCAGAGCCCCGCACCGTCAGCGCCACGCCGTTCTCGGTGGGGACGGATTTCCGCACCACAGTCCCGGTCCCGTCCCGGGAGACCAGCACTGCCACGGTGCCGGGGGTGACGCCTTTGGCGGGAAGCTCCACCTTCGCCGCGCCGCCGCCCTTGACCGTAATCTTGATCTCCGTGCCCCGCTCCACAGCCGCGGGCAGAGTAACGGACTCCACCCCCTTGGGGATACCGGCTTCCACTGCGGACACATTCCCCTTTTTGTCCGTCACCACGGTGACGCTGGTCCCGTCGGGGGCCCTGGTGGTCTCGGTCACCGTCCCGGTTTCCCGGTCCGTGGCGGTGGTCGTGGTCGTCCCGTCGGGGTTCCGGGTGGTGGTCGTGGTGGAGGCCGGGGGACGGGGCTCGTCATCGTCGTCGTCCCGGTCCGAGGACCCGCCGCCGGAGGACCCGCCGGAGGAAACGGCGGTCCACTTGGCGTAGAGCGTCAGGTCCGCCGTGACGGCAGTCTCAAAGTCGTAAGGCGTGGTCCCCTCCCGGTCCGTGTACCAGCCCTCGAAGCGGAAGCCCTCCTTCACGGGGGCCTCCGGCGGCGCGGCCTTGTCCCCCTCCCGGACCGTGACGGAGGCAATCTCCGTATCGCCGTCCAGGAAGCGGACGGTATAGGTTTTGGACACGGGAGGCGGCGGGGCCGGAGTCCACTTGGCATAGAGAGTCAGATTTCCGGTAACCGTGCCGGTTACAAAATCCCAAGCGGTTTCGCAGGACTCCTCTGTATACCAGCCGCCGAAGACGCAGCCGCTTTTCGAGGGGTTGGCGGGCTTGGAGACGGTCTCGCCGTCGGCCACCAGTTGATTTTTGACAGCGGAACCGCCCTGTGTGTTGAAGACGACGACGTGCCCGGCGAGGATCGTCACCTCGTTGAGGGCGTTGGATCCCTCCGCCGCCAGGGTTTGGGCTTCCGGCGGGATAAAGGAGGTTATAAAGCTCCACCAGCCCTCTCCGACGTCATACCAGTCCGACACAGCCGCCACGCCTCCGGAAACCTCTCCCAGGCCTGGGGCCAGAGCAATTCTGGAGGTATCCAGGGTGTAGCTGTCTTTATATTCCTCTTCGTCCGTCACCGCAATTCTGACGGCCGGGCTGCCTGCTCCACCCTTGGCGTGGAAGGTCCCGCCCTGGACGGTCAGGCTGTGTCCAGACTCAAACCCGGAATAATTCGACGAAACGGCGTCGACGGTCCCGCCCTTCACCGTGAGCCCGCCGTTGGCAATCAGCCCCGGTCCGTAGCCCCGGCCGGTTACCTGGGAGCCGCCCTCGATGACCGTTTCAGCGACGGAAAAGATTCCCGGCCCCTCCGCGGCGGACGCCTCTACGGCGCTGCCGGAAATTTGAATCATATCGTCCGTGTAGACGGCGGAGTAGCCGTTTTCCGTCGTCGCCGTCACAGTGCTGCTGGTCATGGAAATGCCGTACCCTGTATATAAAGCGATGCCGCCTGGGGAATCAGCCGTGACCTCGCTGCCGGAAATCGTCAGCTCACCCGGCGTATAAATTCCGGGCCAGTCTGCCTCGGCGGTTACTTTTACAACGCTGTTGTTTTCTATCGAAATGGTCCCGTCGTCTTCATTCACTGTGTACAGCCCGCTGGCCGCCGAGGATTTTGCGGTTACCTCGCTTTCTGAAATCTGAATCTGGTTTCCAGCAAAGACCGCTATGTTGGAACTGTTCACCTCCACGGCGCTGTTCAGTATCTCAATATTTCCGGAGAAGGAACTGATTCCATCGCAGTTTTCCGCGCCGGTTATGGCGACCTGGCTGCCGGAAATCTGAACCCCCGCGCCGCCGCCGACTACCGAATTGTTTCCGCCTGTATATACATTGAAGGCCGTTACCTGACTGTCGCTGATGCTTACGGCCCCGGAGGTGGAGATTGCCTGGGCATTGCCCTTGAGCACCAGGTTTGAGATTCCATCGATTGTGATGTCTCCGCGCATCAGTCTGGTGGACGATGCGACTGTAATCGCGGCGGCGGGATAGATGTCCCCCGTGTCCGTAACGTCGACGGTCAAGCTTCCGTCGCCGGTGAGGGAGATGGAGCCTGTGTTCACCGCGATACCCTCCCGGGCGGATTTGCCCTGCTGGTAGTGTGTCGTAATGCTGTTTTCGCCGGAGAGGACGACCTCCACGATTCCCTCTCCCACATGGATGGAATCCGTCAGATGGGCGTCTTGCAGGCGTATGGTCCACTTGGGCTGTCCGCCCGCCTCCTCATAGGAAACGGATACCGTTCTGTCTCCCAGCAGATCATCCAGGTCGCTGTCCGCCGTTACCACCGTGCCGCCAATGGACACATAGAAGCTGCCGGGAGGCGTATTCGCCGCCTCCGCCGTTCCCACCAACAACCCCAGGCACAAGACCAGCGCCGCCAGCAGACCGAATAGACACTTTCTCATCCAATCGTCCTCCTCAATACGTCCCTTTTCCGGCGGTCAGAGGGAATCGGCTTTCCTAATAGGAAAGCCGTCAAGGGGATATCCCCTTGACGAAAGACCTCTGCCTTCCGGCCGCGCGTATTTTAATTGGCTTAGTATACCACGCCCCTTTTCCCCCCACAAGCAAAACGGCCCGAATCGCGTTTTCCCGTCCCGAATTGTATAGCGGCGGGGGCCGGGATATGATATGATAATATTAGAGTAATTTCGGAAAAAGGGGGAAATGGGCATGCGCGTGGCGGTGGTGGACGACAACGCCAGGGACCGGGCATGGCTGGCGGAGGAGCTGGAGGCCCTGCTGGCCCGGCGGGGGCTGGTGGGGAGCGTCACGGCCTTTGACCGGGGCGGGGCCTTTCTGGAGGCCGCCCGAGCGGAGTGCTTCACCCTGGCCTTTTTGGACGTATACATGGAACCTATGGACGGCGTGGAGACGGCCCGGGCGCTGCGGTCCTTTGACCCGGACTGCCTGCTGGTCTTTTCCACCTCCTCGTCGGACCACGCCCTGGAGGGCTACCGGGTCCAGGCGGTGCAGTATCTGGTGAAGCCCTACGGGCTGGAGGAGCTGGAGCGGCTGTTCAGTCTGCTGGAGCGGGTCTTCCCCGCACCGGAGAAATACGTGGAGCTCCGCAACCGGCGGCAGACCGTCCGGGTGCGCCTGGGGGACGTCCTCTGGGCGGAGCACTTCCAGCACCAGGTCCAGGTCCACACCGCCGGGGGCGGGACGCTCTCCACCCGGCTGGCCTTCCGGGAGTTCACGGAGCTGCTGGCGGGGGACCCCCGGTTTTTCGTCTGCGGCCGGGGGCTGCTGGTGAACCTGGACTGCGCGGCGGACTTCGACGGGCGGGATTTCCGCCTGGCGGATGGGACCCGGCTTCCGGTGAGCCGGGACCTCGGCGCCGCGGCCCGGAGCGCTTTCGGCGACCGGCTGTTCCACCAGGGAAGGGGGGCAAAGCTGTGACAAGCGCGGCGCCGCATCCGCTCCAGCCGGTTTTGGAGCTGGCCGTCTTTTTCCCGGCGGCCTTTCTCTGCTTCCTGGTCACCGCGAACCATTTGCGCCTCAAAACGCGGACGCTGGCGCTGATCGTGCTTCCAGTCCTGACGCTGGCGTGCCTTCTGGGCGGCTGGCTGTGCTGGCGGATGCGCTGGCCGGTGGCGGTGGTGCTGCTGCCGCTCCTTGCGGTCCTGGCCGTGGCCTTCTGCCGGGCGGTAACCCTGCCCGTCTGGAAATCCGTCAGTATTTTCCTGGCGGTGTGCGCCGTTTGGGGCACCCTGAGCTGTCTGGCCGTGATTGCCAACGCTATCCTCAGCCCCGGCAGCAAACACACGCCCTGGCTGTGCCTGGCAGCGGGGTGGATCCAGCTGGCGCTGGACTGCTTGGAAGTAGCCCTGGTCTGGTATCCCGCTACCCACGCCGTGCGCCGCCTGCTGCGGGAGGAGGTCATGGTCCGCACCTGGTATGTCTTTTGGGTTCTGCCGGCGGCGTTCTTCCTCTTCGATTTGCTGATTCTCCCCGAGCAGGGGGAGGACCTGCTGAGAGGGCGGCTACGGTTCATCTACCTGGCGCTGGTTCTGCTGCTGCTGGGACTGCTGCACCTGTTTTACCTGCTGTTTTATCTGATGGCCCAGGAGCTGAACGCCAACGCCGCCCTGCGGCGGGAAAACCACTTTCTCCAGATGCAGACCGCCCAGTACGAGACCCTCCGCGCCGCCATCGAGGAGACCCGCCGGGCCCGGCACGACCTGCGGCACCACTTCGCCACGCTCTCCGCCCTGGCGGACCGGAGGGCCTGGGAGGAGTTGCGGCGCTACTTGTCGGAGGCCGCCGCCGAGGTCCCCGCCGACGAGCTGAACCTGTGCGAGAACCGGGCGGTGGACGGCGTGGCGGGCCGGTACTCGGCCCTGAGCCGCCAGAGCGGCGTACCCTTCTCCTGTGAGCTGGATCTGCCCCCGGCGCTGCCCGTGCCGGAGATGGACGTGTGCGTGGTGCTCCAGAACCTGCTGGAAAACGCCCTGGAGGCCAGCGGCCGGCTGGAGGGCGGGCGGTACATCCGTCTGCGGGCCTCCCTCCGGGGGGACAACCTGGTACTCATCACGGTGGAAAACGCCTACGGCGGGCAGCTGACCGAACAGGCGGGGGTACTCCAGTCCTCCAAGCGCCCGGGGGAGGGCCTGGGGCTCCAGTCCGTGGCCCATATCGCGGAAAAGGGCGGGGGCTACTGCCGTTTCCTCTACGGGAACGGCGTGTTCACTGCCAATGTGATGCTGCGGGGCGGCGGATAACGGACGGCGGCCGCTGCCTGAAGAGACCGGTCGACCCATAACTTGACCCAGAACGGAAAAATTCGCTGTGGAAGCAACGGAGAGGACAGCACAAAAGGCGCTTGAAGTCCTGAGCAAACAGTTCTGAACGGAGTGGAAAGCATTTGTTTTATACCCTCAGACAAGCTACGGACCAGAAGGCCGGGGGTTCGAATCCCTCAGGGCGTACCAAATTAGACAAAACCTGAGCATAGGATAACTATGTTCAGGTTTTGTTATCTATTCGGCAGAATAAATAATCTGACCATCAAAATATTGTACAAAACAACAATTTATACAGAAATTAATCATTTCAAATTCCTATGTTTTATCTTCCAAACGGAGATATGAACATAGGAAATTTTATTTTAGAAGGTGCTAAAGATGAGAATACCCTATGGATTTAATCTCGTAAACAATGGAGTACTTGAGGTCAACCAAAATGAAGCCTCCAACATCCGCATGATTTTTGACTACTATCTGGCCGGGGCAAGTCTTGGAAAAGTGGTGGATATGCTTTACGCAAAACAAATACCCTCCCCGACTGGAAAAGAGAAATGGACTCGTGCGGCAGTTGACCACCTTCTCTCCAACTCCAAGTACGTCGTTATCGTTGGTTTTGAGTCTTATGCCAGTGTGCAATATGAAAAAGCCAGCCGCTGCAATGTTGACTATGATAAGGCAGGCGCTCCAAGAAAAGAAAGTCGGTATGTTTCACCTGCTATGCCTCAGATGTAATTTCTATTCCAAATTTCTGCAATATCTGCTACAATAAGTCCAAGAGGTGAGGAATGTGGCAGAAAACAAGAAAGAAAAACTTCAACTGGTGGATTTGGTTGGTATCGGTAATCTCTTAGAACATCTTGTGATGGAAGGCGCTATTTCCTGTGAAGAACGAGACAAGATCATTAAAAGGATTGCCAAAGACAACGATTTTGCTGAGCATACCCTTTCTGTTCTCGCAGGATATCAGCGCAGGGAAAAAGAAGTGTTGGAACGAACTTCCCGCAAAAATACGGATATGCCCCAGCAGTATAAGCCCGATGAAAGTCATGTTTCTCTAACGGATATCGTGCGGGCACACAGTGATGACACACCAGGATATGTGATTCAGAGTTGGCTGAGAAGTAGAAATACGTTGGCATTTTTGGATCTCTGGGAAAAGGAGAATAACCCAGATTACCGAGAAAGCGGTTATAAGGAGCTGCTAAAGAAGAAAAAGGCGGCATCATTTACCTTGACTCCAAAGCTGTGGATCAGCCAGACAAACGCAATTGGCATCGTATCCAAGCAGGGAAAAGCCGGGGGAACTTTGGCTCACCCGATCATCGCCTGTGAATTTGCCTCGTGGCTTACGCCGGAGTTTAAGATGCTGTTGCTGAAATTGTCTTTAAACAGAGGATGGTTGAAGTAATCACCCAAGTAGTTGTACCATGAAGTAACTAGTTAGGAGATAGAAAGAAAATGCCAATGTATTTAAAGAAAAGTACAATAAGGCTGTTAGAGGCCAGTGTAGAGGCAATTAGTCTTGCCGTAACATCTATAGGCTTACCGCAAAGATATGAGCTGCGAGAGTCAGAGGCAAAAACTGCAGCAGCAATTGGATTAGCAGGTGTCTCCGTTGAGCTTGCCATGAGTGCAGTGATTGTACAAGCAAACGGAGAACAAGCGCTAAAACTTCCCTCCGGTTATTATAAAACAGGGACACACATTGTAGAGGACTTCAGGGCGCTTATTGCTTCTCATATACCTAAAATGCTCTTTTTAACACAAAGCATAACAAATGCTCAAGAGCATATTGCTAAAATTTTAGAGGCATCTTCAAAATTTAAACTGCTTACTAAATTGAGAGCTGGAGGATTGCATGCAGGCCGGGGGCCATCTCGTGATGTATGTACTGCCTGTATTAATGATGTAATAAAGTTTATACTCCTTTTGGGGAGTTCTTCAAGAATCAGGCCATACACTGAAACCCTTCCACATGTTATTGAGATGCCCCAAAACTATAAATTAATTGTAGATGATTTAATACGAAAGGTTAATCACTCTACATCAGATGAGGACAAAGCGTTAGCCTTGGCATCTATCTATCTTGTAATCCCAGAACTTCCCGAAGAAGAACCTACTTGGCTTCAAGCGTTTGATAGGTTAATAGTATCGCCTAAGAGTCAGGACATTACATTTTTGCTTGATACACTTCAGAATTCAAAATATGCTTCTTTAATAAAGGTCGCAAAATCATCGGCATCTATTCCTGTTTCTGTTCAAAAAGGAATTCCAGGAGCTATGCCTATTGAGCCTCAATATTTGAAAAAATCATTTTCTGATATTAGAGATCGCTATTATGCAGACCGCGGAAGTGCTAATGGGCGTTTAGACCAGCAACAATTTGATCCGCCCCCTATAGAATCTGTATATGAGATATTCGTATTACAACTTCATACTCTTGGCATAGTTGAAAGCGAAAACACTCAGCTTAATGCAGTTGATTCTTGGCCGCTTATTGCCTCAAGTTTGTCTTACGCAGGGACTTTAGGACCATACTGGTATTTTATAAGGAACACCTCTGATTTAGGCCAACTAGAGTCTTATATAAATAAAGCTGCAAAAATAAGCGGAAAACAATTTCAAACTGGATTTAAAGAGTTCAAGATCAGCCTTGGCACGGTAAGACGGGAAAAGTCAATTACAAAGCGGGAGAAATTTGTAACAGATTTGCTTAGTGCATACGAACGTTCCTGTGAAAAACGCCAAATGCTCATCAAGCTCAACGAAAAATATGCTGGGCAAGATAAAGAACTTTGCAGCGAAGCTAGTGCTGATCTAATTAAGGTCCAAAATGAGGAAATTTCTATTGGAGATGTACTCATCAAAATATCTCAGAACATCTATACCTTTTCCAATGAATCAAGCCGCAAATACTGGACCAGGACAATTTGTGAAGCAGCATCTGAATTAGAAGACTTGCAAGGTTTGTTAGCTATTCTTCAAACTCCCGAATTATCTGTCGCACATACTGCCGTTAGGAAGGCTTTTAGAATCATTGATTTTATAAACTATGGACCTACTATTGAATAGTTTATTTTCGAAAGTCTGATAATTTTTAAAAGTATATTCTCTCTTCCTTCTCCAGCCAAGTCTTTCTAGTAAATGGAAATCTAATTTTGGGTGCAGATTTTGAAAGCACTATATCTAAAGTGGGCGAGCAATCCAAGTTGAACAACCCTACCAAACCTGAACAAATTGTTGTCAGTTGTTCAGATTTGGTAGGGTCGCTCTTTGCCTGTAACCCTTGTACTTCAATGGCTACAGGTTTTCTTGACACTGAATGCCGTATGTCACTGTCTAAAAGCAAACAGTACAAAATCAGAGCGCAAAACGTGTAAATGACGGAATTCGAACCCCTGCTGACGTTACTTGCTTTGGCCCTATGCCTTGTAATACATCACTTTTCTTCTGCTTGGCCTAACATTTGGTTACTTAGTATGTTTTTGAACCATTAACTTTTAGTTCAATTCTTCTATCCAAAGAAACAGTTCTTCAAAATGTTGCCAAATCAGCTCTTTTGTTGTATAATAATATTATTATCTGTCCATCAAGAGGATCTGACAAGGGAGCAACAGTATGAAAATCTCCAGACTAAAGGTTCAGAACTTTAGAAATATTAGGAATGCGGATGTGCACTTAAGCAATGTAGTCGCCCTTATAGGCGAGAACAATAGCGGGAAGAGTAATTTCCTCTATGCCTTGACATTACCATTCTCGCCTGATGATGCCAATATAAACAAGAATCTTTCTTGGAGTGATATCAATACCGAGGCAAAAACTGCCTATTATCAGTTCATCCTGAATCACAAAGACGATATCATTGCAGAAACAGTCTCAGTTGAGGCTTTTATGTCGGTACTACCTATCGTATCCGTAGAAGTTAATTTGCTTCCTGATGAGGATGAATTATATTTTGTGAAGGACCTTTGTTACTCCGCGGACACTGATGAAGGGATACTTTATGGACTAAGATATGAGTACAGACCAACCCATCCTGAAGAATTGTTAGTTTATGTACGATCAATTCTTATTTCAGAGCATATTGATAGAGAATCTATCGAAAATATAAAAATGAATTTGCTCCCCACCGCCATGTTTACATATTCAATTTTGATACCACAAAAGGGTGTTAAAGTGGCCTATGACACGTTGAGACAGTTCAGGTATACTGCATTGACTGCCGACCGTGACAACTTTTCTAACAGCAATGAGAGAATTGGTTCTAAATCCCTGGTCAAGTTACTACAAATGAAGCTAACTTCCAACGATTTACTTATTGTTGAAAAAGAATATTCGCATTTTTTTGATGCACTAAAAAGCCTAAGTGGCATGGATAACATCATTAACTGGCAAAATCGTAGTGAAATACCAAACGCAAAAGATTTTTTTGATAACATCGATATTCTTCCTAATATGCCCCCAATGACTTCCATTTTGAACAGTGTAAGATTGGGGTATTCTGGCGAGAATCTATCATCGCAGGGGTTGGGACAGAGAAACTTAATTTTACTGTTGGTACTGTTAAACTCCATGCTGGATAAATTAGATGAGACAGCTTTTCGTCTGCTAACTGTCGAAGAACCCGAGGCGCATCTCTGCATTAATAATGTTCATTTAGTGGCTAGTTTCATCAAAGCATTCACAAAAGATAACAAGAGTACACAGTTGTTCTACTCTACCCATAATGCCGAACTCATAAATAAAATCGACCTAAAAAACGTAACGGTACTCAGCGCAGGGACCGCACTTTCACTAGCAACAGCATTACAAGACGAAGAGCGGGATTATCTTTCTAAAAATCCAAATACAGACTTATTCAAGTTGTTTTTCTCAAGAAAGTGTATCCTTGTGGAAGGATTTACAGAGGAATTGCTGATAAAGGCATACCTAAATTCAACGCCTGATTTAAGTGATATTGATGTAATATCTTTCCACAAGGGTTTTTCAAAAATAATTGATATTTGGATTGCATTAAATGAGAAGTCGACCAAGCGTCTTGGCATTGTAAGGGATTTTGATGATGAACCTACTGCAGCGGCAGAACACGATAAGTATAACGCTTATCACAATATCTGCGTAAAAACGACCAAAGAATATACATTGGAGCCAGAAATAGTAAAAGCCGGAGATAACTACGAACTTTTAAAAAATAAATATGGCGAGGAATACTCTTGGCTGGAACTTACTCCTGACCAATTAGCAGACGATTGGAGGTCTTCAAAATCTGGTGTGATGCTAAGGTTATGCCATGATTTGTCACATGGAGAGTTGCCCACGTTTGTTATGCCACAACACATACAGGCTATTCTTGATTTTATGGGAACAGTGGACTCAGATATGGTGGTGAGTACAGCAGATGAAGATTAGCGTTGCTGGCGCAGGTGCAGGCAAAACTACGACTATGGCAGATAGGGTGGTTTTTGCTTCTGAGTTAACCAAAGCTCATCAAAATATATATTGCTTGGCCTTTACCAATAATGCAGTTTCTCGGATTGAAGAAAAGCTATTGGAGTATTATGATGAACTTCCTCCAAACATAAAAGTATCTACGCTCCATTCCTTCCTGTATCAAGAAATCATAAAGCCCTATTACTTTCTTCTATATAGGAAGCAGTACGAGTATATCTCTTCTATTGATCTGCCTGAAAAAGCAGCATTTAAAAGCAAAAAAATATCAGAGTTAGACAGTAAAGAGATCATACACGTTTCGGTGATTCCTCAACACGCCATGTGGGTTGTTGCGAAAAAATCTTCCGATAAAAAGCGAGAGAAAGCCATCCGAGAAAAAGTCCTCAAAACACTTGTCCAGTACTGCGGGAAAATTTTTATTGATGAAGCGCAAGATATAGACAATAATATCTTAGAAGTCTTTCGAGCGTTTGATACTATCGGGATTCCCATGGAATTAATTGGTGACCCTAAGCAAGACTTACGGGGCCATGGGAGTTTTAGAAGCCTAGTGACCGAACGCGAGGCAGACACCACATTTCTATCGGTATGCCATCGGTGTCCGCAGCAACATCTTAAAATCTCAAATGCTTTGATTCCAGATGCAGAAAAACAGAAATCAGTGAAAATAGAGGGTACGGTTGAAATTGTATTTGAAAGCAATATTCAAGTCCCCGAATTTTTTGAGAAAAGCAGTTTTGATTTAGCTTATATTTCTGAAAGAAACGAACGGTTTGAAACACATGCAAATGAAAAGGTCACTAAAAGTTTTGAAACATTAATGTATGAAATAGAAGGAATTTTAGGGAGCCGGGAACCTCTTGCCAATAAGAATGTTCTTGCAAGTCGTGCATATTACATTGCCTACAGAATGTCTAGAGACATAAAAGCTGGAGCAGCACCCAGCGCAATGATTCGAACATATCTGGGCAAATTGGATGGATTGCAGTACGCGAAAGTCATTTCAGCTTTGCAAAAATCAAACGACAGGGCAAACAATATTCCTATAGTAAACACCATTGAGAGTATAAAGGGTCAAGAAGGAAATAGCTGTCTATTTATACTCACGACGGATTTGGCAGCTTACCTGTTTGGTGAAAAAACAGTCGAAAATAAAACAAAGAATAAATTATACGTTGCTCTAACAAGATCATTAAATGCCCTAACAATACTTGTCACCCAAGAGGTTGAAAACAAATATGGCGTGAATTATATCCAAAATCATGTTTCTATGCTACTACAGGATTAGGATGAAATGCCCCTACCCAACCTGATCCTCACTATTCCATCTCGTTATCTGGTATAATAATTGACCCTTGTCAGACTAGGGATTCGAATTGCACCTCCTATTTTACAAAAGGAGCAAAAGGAAAAGCGTCAGCTTCGCAAACCGTTGTGGCACAACGGTTACGGGCCTACATCTTTTTTGTCAAGAATAGACATGATAAGTTGACAAACTCTTAGGCCTGAAAGTGCCTATTTGCAAGGGTTTGTCAACTTTTCTTTTCCTCATAATCTTGTGAAAACTCTACTTTACTGGACTTGAACTCCCCTTCTTTTAAATATTCCCATGAATTTAGACACAGCCTCCGGGCTGTGTCTTCTATTATCTTAGAATTGAAATTTGGAAAGGATTGTGTTACCATGGAACTGACAAAAAGTGAGCAAATTCGAGCTGGCTTACAAAAGAGCTTTCAGAGTGGAACCTCTGCCAAGGCTTCTACTGTTTGCTATGGCTACAAGGTCTCTCGTGATGGGGGTCTTGTGGTTGTTTCCGCTGAGGCTGACACGGTACTCTTCATCTTTCATCACTTTATGAACGGGGACAGCCTCGGAAAGATTTCTGACGCGTTGGCCCGCAAGGGCATCGTCTCCCCCACCGGCAGAGCCACGTGGAGCCGGGAAACAATTTCGAAGTTGCTGGCAAACGAGAAATACGTCGGCGATGTTGTTTTAGGCAAGACTAATGTAATTGATGGTGTCCAAGTAAAGACGCATAACGCCAGCAAACAGGTTCACATGAAAGCACATCATCCCGCAATCATCACGCATGAGCTCTTCTATTCTGTCCAGCAGGAAAAGCACAAAAGAAGTAAGAATAGATTAATTAGATAATTTCTTGCTAGATACTTAAGGGTATTGGGAGTCATTCGATTGTTTTAATATTATGACTGCTTTTTAGAAATTAGGAAAAATTAAGGGGTTGTAAAAATTTGAACAAGAATACTATGAAAGGCCTCAACCTATGTCAAGAACAAAATCCAGATAGCAAAAATTACGGCGATTGTGAAAGGGAACTAGAGCCAAGCGTATATAGTGTCATTGAGCAAGAGGCTGCTTTGATAACTCGTCCACATGTATGTTTTCACTGTGGCAATTGTTCAGTTATGCGCTATATAGGGCAAACAAGTCAAAAATCTTCCACATACGATTTACAAGAACGTGAGCAACCAGGTGTCCAAATTGATCACGAAAACTGGCATATATTTGAATGCCCCTTTTGCCACAGACCAGTTATTATAAGTAGTCGATATAGTGATATTGATGATTATCCGTATACTATTGAGTTAAAATATCCCAAAATCTCTATCACAGAAAATGGCGTTCCAATGGGAATATATAATGCTTATTTAGCAGCTGTCAGAACTAGAGGAATTGACCATCACATTTGTTTGATGTCTCTCCGCAGAGTTCTAGAGATGATTTGCAAGGATAACGGAGAAATAAAAGGAAGCTTGGAAAACAAAATTGATAGACTTATCAAAAAAGGAGCACTCTCTCCAGTATTCTCAGATGCTTGTTGGATTATCAGACAACTAGGAAATGAAGCAGCACATGGGGACAATAAAGAACGTTTTGAGTATGAAGTTGAGGAAATCATTAATTATATTTCGGAAATTATAAGATATCTATACGTACTTCCAATACAGGCAAAGAATACGCGCAATCGAATAGAGTATGAGAAACAGAACAACGGAAAATATAAACCGGCCAAAGATTGAGAAACAGCTTTATAAATAAAGTGATCTTACCTGTTTTTTGATAACATTAAAAAACCAAATGTCTCTTTTCCATAAGATCCATCTAAACAAATAAAAATTCCTCTATGATTACAATGAGCGAGGTATAAAATGAAGAATTCTGGACAGCTAATAACGGAATTAAAGGGACTTTATCTTCCCAAACATAGGTACACTAATTTTGGCAATGTACTTCTATCTTTGGAAACTTATGGGATTAGAGGCATGTCAGCTTCTGTTAACTTTGATTTTCCTATAACTGTTATTATTGGGAAAAATGGATCAGGAAAGAGTACCTTAGCACAATTAACATTATGCTGTTATCGATACAAAAATCCCGAAGATTTTTCTCATAATATAAAAGATTATTACAATTTAGGGAACTTCTTTATAAAGTCCAATCTAGATCCTGAACCCTATACCCCCAATGCCTATCTAAGGTATTCCTATGCAATTCCACCGGAAGCCTGGGGAATTAACCAACTCTCCTTTTTTGCCCCTGATCCAGATTCGGTTTGTCACGCAAGAGAGAATATCATTAAAAAGAAAAATTCTGATTGGGGCGGTTATGTAAAACGTCCTGACAGAAAATGTATTTACTTTGGAATGGGATTCTTTGTTCCTCATCATGAAATGGGCGACAGAATCTATTTAGATCCCAAAACTAGTGTTTGGGAGAAAAGAGAATTTAGTGAACGTAGCTTAAATTATTCCGCAGAAATATTAGGGTCTCCGTATAACGCTGTAGAAGTTGCAACGATTATAAATCAGACAAAAGCCGCAGAAATGGGATTTGCAGCCCGTTTTGGAGCCAGATATTCTGAGAACCACATGGGGTGTGGTGAAGGTAGGCTTATCCGAATGATTGATGCAATTGAGAATGCCCCGGAGAAGAGTTTAATTGTAATAGAAGAGCCAGAAACCGCTCTTCACCAAGATGCACAACATAACCTAGCGGTTTATTTTCTTCAAGTATGTAAAAGAAAAAGGCATCAAATCATTGTAACAACCCATTCTCCCTCAATTGTTGACGTAATGCCCATGGAAGCGCGGAAAAAAGTCGAACGTACCAGTGAAGGGACAGCAGTCGAAGATAATCCAACAATTGCTGAAATTATTGCAGATTTATCAAATGGACATCAAAAATCATTACTTATTTATGTGGAAGATGAGTTTTCAAAAAAGCTCTTAGTTGAAGTTGTACGAAAATTCGCGCCGGAATTATTTAATGCAATATCTATAGCCCCTGTTGGTGACAAAGTGGCTGTGTTGCAAGCTGTACGGTATACACGCAAACATAAAGGTATTAAAACCATCGGAATTCGCGATGAATCAAAAACGGCAAGCGAACAGGATTTAATGTTTGCATATCCTTCTAATGCTGCACCGGAACGTGAAGTATTTCAAAATCAATTTGTATCAGATTTTCTCTATCAACAATACCATATTGATCTTTCTGAAACCATAAGAGCGGTTAAAGATCATCACGAATATTCGAATAGAATAGCTCAATTATGTAATGTAGGTATTGACACTATTGAAGTCCAATGTATCCAAGCATACGTTAGGCATCAAGAAAGCTCAAAATTCATCCCATTAATAAATCAGATTAAAAAGTATTGTTAACTCCAAAACCTTTTGACTATTATTCTCTTTGATTTTCATATGAAGCATTAATCTTTCTACATCTTTTTTGTCAAGAATAGACAAAACCGCGGAAATTCAATGAATTTCCGCGGTTTTGTTCGATTCTCTGCACTTTTTCTGGCGGTTTGATTTTGCGGCTCCGGTTTGACCCAAGCCGTGACCCATACGGGAGTCCGGAGCGGTCAGGGCTGGAGAGCACCGGAGAGGAAACTTCCCACCGCATTCGCCGCCTGCTTCTGCATGGAGGTGGTGACGTGGGCATATGTGTCTAGTGTGAACCCGGCGCTGTAATGTCCCAGCATGGCGGAGAGGGTTTTCACGTCCACGCCGTTCTGTAGGGCCAGCACCGAGAATGTGTGTCCGAGGTCGTGGAAGCGGATCCGCTCCAGTCCTGCCCGTTTCAGCACTCGCTGGAGCATGTGCAGGACACTGTCCGGGGACATCGGACCGCCGAACGGAGAGGGGAACACATACTCGTCTTTCTGTTCCATACCTTTGAGGACCTTGACGGCATCCGCTCCTATCGCAATATTACGGTAGGAGTTTTTCGTTTTCAGAGGTGCCTCCACCACTTCGCCGTTCTGACGGAGCACCTGTCGTCGGACGTGGATGATGCCTTTGTCTAAATCAATGTCATTCCATTTCAGCCCTAGCAACTCCCCTCGCCGGAGACCCGTGGCGAGGTCGATGTAGTAGAGTTCGAATACACCGCTGCGCCTCGCTTCCTCAAAGAAGGTGCCCAAGTTCTCCGGCGGCAGGATTGTCATTTCCTTCCGTTCCAGCTTCGGAAGCACACAGCCCTTCGTAGGATTGCCAGGAATCAGTCGCTGTTCCACCGCGCAGTTCAGGGCAGAGGAGATCATCTGGTTGATGTTGCGCACTGTCTTGACGCTGAGTCCCTTAGGTTTGCTGCGGGATTCTGTACACTCCACCCTGCCGCTTTCCAGCAGATGTTTGTACAACCGTTGGAGGTCCATTGCCGTCAGCTTTTCCAGCGGGATGTCCCCGAGGGCGGGCTTGATGTGGTTTTCAATAAACCCCTGGTAGGTCTTGTGGGACGAGGCGCGGGCTTGGAGCTTGGCGTAGTTCTCCATCCAGGCGTCCAACCATTGGCCTACAGTGTAGTGCTCTGTGGTCATAGCTGGCGAACCATTCTTTTCAATAGCGGTTTTGAGTTTTTCTTTGACCTCCGCCTGGGTTTTTCCGAGGACGTTTTTGTAGATTGCCTTCCCGGTCACCGAGTCGCGGCCTGCCGTGTAGCGTCCCTCCCAGCGGCCGTCCTTTCGTTTGCGGATACTGCCTTCTCCGTTGGCACGTCTTTTAGCCATGGCACATCGCCTCCTTTGTCAGCTACACACCATACCAGCAGTCTGCAGAAATATCCAGTGGTTGCATGTGGTATTATCAAAAAATTTGGATTTACGGTTTGGAACTTCTCTTTGTTTGTACCAGCGCACACGTTGCTCTGAGGATAAGGGCTGATTTATGGTCATGAAAAT
>CAJUOD010000035.1 GCA_910587875.1 uncultured Oscillibacter sp.
CTGCGCTGGCGGAGGGAATCGGGGAGAAGCTCACGCCGCTTCCGCCGCCGCCGCAGGACCGGGGCCATGGACGCCTCAAAGGTCAGGGAAAATTCGTGCCCGCAGTCCTCCCGCCCGGGGAGGGTATCCAGCCAGCGCTCCGCCGCCTCGGGGGCTGCGGCGTACAGCATCTCGTCGGTGATGTTCAAACGGGTTCCCCCCTTTCCGCCAGCTCCTCGGCCAGTTTCTTCTTGGCTCTGGCGAGAATCTGGCGCACGTTCGCCGCCGTGGTCCCCAGGAGCTCTCCCACCTCGGCGGCGGAATAGCCGTTGTAGTACTTCAGCAGCAGCGCCTCCCGGTACCGGGGAGGCAGGGCCGCCATGGCCCCCGCCAGGGTCCCGTCGGAGGGCGGCGGGGCGCAGCCGGGGAAGGATTCCTCTTCTTCCAGCGCCACCTCGGGCCGCCGCCGCTGGGCCCGGTAGAGGTCATTCGCCTTCCGCTCCGCCGTGACGGCGGCCAGGTGCCGGGCCTGGGGCCCCAGCTCCGATGGAAGGCGGCAGCTCGCGAGACTGAGGAAGGCGAGATGGACCGCGTCCTCCGCGTCCTGGGCATTTTGCAGGATGCGGTTCGCCACATGGAACATCAGGCCCCGATAAGCGCTGTACATCGCCTCAAACCGCGTCCGGTCCTCGGGGTCGTCTATGGCTTGCAGGTATACCAGCATCTTGCCGCCTCCCTTCGTCTCTGTACTCTTAGACGCTCCGGCGGGGCGGAACGTGACGCGCGGTTAAAAAATTTTTTCATCGGTCCGATTGTACGCCGGATTTGACACTGTGTCAAAAAGGATCTCCCCGTGCCGAATGGCACGGGGAGACATACAGCCTTGGACGGATGCTTCTCTTATTCCTTTTCCTGGGCGTGGATGGGATAGTCCTCCAGCACGTCCAGAAGGCGGGAGTAATCCTGGGCCGCCAGGTGAGTATACCGGGCCCAGCGGTTCCGGCACTGGTTCCGGGCCTCCACCAGCAGGGCCTCCGCCGCCTCGGGGAAGGTCCTTTGCAGGGAGTTGAAGCGGACCTCGCCCATGAAGAACTCCCGGAGGTCGTACCGAGGCTCCTTGAAGTCCAGGATGAAGGGGTTCTTGCCCTCCAGCTTCAGCTTGGGGTCGTAGCGGTAGAGGACCCAATAGCCGCTGCGGACGGCCAGCTTGGCCTCCTCCTGGGCCCAGGCCATGCCCTTGACAATACCGTGGTTGATGCAGGGAGCGTATGCCACAATCAGGGAGGGCCCGTCGTGGGCCTCGGCCTCCCGGAGGGCCCGGATGTACTGGGCGGGGTCCGCCCCCAGGGCCACGGAGGCCACATAGACGTTCTGATACTGCGTCGCCAGCATGCCAAGGTCCTTTTTCTCCGTCCGCTTGCCGGCGGCGGCGAACTGGGCCACCGCGCCGAAGGGCGTGGCCTTGGAGGACTGCCCGCCGGTGTTGGAGTAAACCTCCGTGTCCACCACCAGGATGTTTACGTCCTCCCCGGAGGCCAGCACGTGGTCCAGGCCGCCGTAGCCGATGTCATAGGCCCAGCCGTCGCCGCCGTACATCCACATGCTCTTTTTCACCAGCTGGTCCTGGGCCCGGCGGACGGCCTCCACCTTCTCGCCGGTTTCGGCGGTGTTTTTCAGGGCCTCAATCACCGCGTCGCTGAGTTCGATGGTCCGCTGCTTGTCCTCGAAGCCCTCCAGCCAGGCGGACAGGGCGGCCTTCAGGGTCTCGTCCTTCGTCTCCTCCATCAGCTCCCGGGCCTCCCGCTGGAGGTGGAGCCGCTGCTGGCGGACGCTGAGGACCATGCCCAGGGAGTATTCGGCGTTGTTCTCAAAGAGGGAGTTGGAGAGGGCCGGGCCCCGTCCGTTGGGTTTCGTGGTATAGGGATAGCTGGGCACGCTGAAGCCCCAGGCCTGGGTGCAGCCCGTGGCGTTGGCCACCACCATGCGCTCGCCGAAGAGCTGGGTCAGGAGCTTCATGTAAGGCGTCTCGCCGCAGCCGGCGCAGGCCCCGGAAAACTCCAGCAGGGGCTGCTCGTACTGGCTGCCTTTGACGGTGAATTTGTTCATGGGATTCTGCTTGGGAGACAGGGAGAGGCTGTAATCCCAATTGGGCTGCTGGGACATCTCCTCCTCGATGGGTTTCATGACGATGGCCTTTTCCTTGGCGATACAGGCGGCGGCGCAGGTGCCGCAGCCGGTGCAGTCCAGGGGATCGATTTGGATGCGGAAGCGGAGGCCCTCGAAGCCCTTGCCCTTGGCCTCTTTCGTCACGTAGCCCTCCGGGGCTTTCTGGACCTCCTCCTCGTTCAGCAGGAAGGGCCGGATGGCGGCGTGGGGGCACATGAGGGCGCACATATTGCAGCCGATGCAGTTCTCGGGGAGCCAGCTGGCCACGTGGGAGGCAAAGCCCCGCTTCTCGTACTTCGAGGTCGCCATGGGGACGCTGCCGTCCGCCGCGTCCTGGAAGGCGCTGACGGGGAGGCTGTCGCCCTTCTGGGCGTTGACGGCCCGCATCACCGTCCGGACGTACCAGGGGGAGGTGGTGTCCTTCTCCTCCGGCTCGTCCACGAGGTCCGCCCAGGCGGCGGGGACGGTAATTTCATGGAGCCCCGCCAGGCCCGCGTCCACGGCGGCACAGTTCATGTTGACCACCTTTTCGCCCTTGCGGCCATAGGTCTTTTGGATGGCGGCCTTCATGTAGTCCACGGCCTGGTCCACGGGGAGCACGCCGGAGAGCTTGAAGAAGGCGGCTTGGAGGACGCTGTTGGTCCGGTTCCCCAAGCCGATGGCCTCGGCGGCGGCATTGGCGTCGATGGTGTAGAATTTCGCCTTCCGCTCCGCCAGGAGGCGCTTGACCTTGTTGGGCAGGTGGGTCTCCAGGTCGGCGCCGGGCCAGTTGCAGTTCAGCAGGAAGGTCCCGCCGGGCTTCAGCTCGTTGACAATATCGTATTTGGCGATGTAGCTTTGGTTGTGGCAGGCGATGAAGTCCGCCATGGTGACGTAGTATGTGGAGAGGATCGGGGTGTGGCCGAAGCGGAGGTGGCTTTTCGTCACGCCGCCGGACTTTTTGGTGTCGTACTCAAAGTAGGCCTGGACGTATTGGTCCGTATTGTCCCCGATGATCTTGATGGAGTTTTTGTTGGCCCCCACGGTGCCGTCGGACCCCAGGCCCCAGAACTTGCAGCTGATGGTCCGGCTGTCCGCCGTGACCACGTTTTCCCCGATGGGCAGGGAGTGGTGGGTCACGTCGTCGGTGATGCCCACGGTGAAGTGGTCCTTTTGCTCCCCCGCCATGTTGTCGTAGACGGCGATCATCTGGGCCGGGGTGGTGTCCTTGCTGGAGAGGCCGTAGCGCCCGCCCAGCACCTGGACCTGGCGGCTCCCGTGCTGGAGGACGGAACAGACGTCCTTATAGAGGGGCTCGCCGCCCGCGCCGGGCTCCTTGGTCCGGTCCAGAACGGTCAGCAGGCGGCAGCTCTCCGGCAGGGCGGCCAGGAAATGCCTGGCGCTGAAGGGCCGGTAGAGCCGGACCTGGAGGAAGCCCACTTTGCGGCCCTGGGCATTCAGGTGCTTGACCACCTCCTGGAGGCAGCCGGAAACGCTGCCCATGGCGATAACCACCTGCTCGGCCTGGGGGTCTCCGTAGTAGTTGAAGAGCTGGTAGTCCCGTCCCGTCAGGGCGGACATCCGGGCCATGTAGTCCTCCACAATGCCGGGCACGGCGTCATAGTAGGGGTTCACCGCCTCCCGGAGCTGGAAGGCCGTGTCGGGGTTGATGACGGTGGAGCGCATGAGGGGGTGTTCGCTGTTCAGGGCGTTGCCCCGGAAGCGGGCCAGGGCCTCCCGGTCCAGCATTTTGGCAAGGTCGCCGTAGTCCAGCACGTCGATCTTTTGAATCTCGTGGGAGGTCCGGAAGCCGTCGAAGAAGTGCATGAAGGGCACCCGGGCCTTGACGGCGGACAGGTGGGCCACCGCCGCCAGGTCCATGCACTCCTGGACGCAGGAAGAGGCCAGCTGGGCGAAGCCCGTCTGGCGGCAGGCCATGACGTCGGAGTGGTCGCCGAAGATGGAAAAGGCGCTGGTGCCCACGGTCCGGGCGGCCACGTGGATGACCCCGGGGAGGAGCTGCCCCGCGATGCGGTACAGGGGCGGCACCATCAGCATGAGGCCCTGGCTGGCGGTGTAGCTGGTGGTCAGGGCCCCGGCCTCCAAAGAGCCGTGCATGGCCCCGCAGGCCCCGGCCTCGCTCTGCATCTCCATGAGGCGCACCGGCTGGCCGAAAATGTTTTTCATCCCATTGGCGGCCCAGGTGTCCACATGCTCCGCCATGGGGCTGGAGGGCGTGATGGGATAGATGGTTGCAACTTCCGTAAAGGCGTAGCTTGCGTAGGCGGCGGCCTCGTTGCCGTCCATGGTTTTCCGTTTCATACTGGCTCCCCCTTCTCTGATCTGCCCGGCGCGCCGTCGCCCGGGCCAAAGCATTCATACGTCTATTATGGCACACAGACATCAGACTGTCAAGGAAAGAGTTTTACTATCTTTTCCAATTCTGCCTCCCGGGAAACTTTTCCTGATTCTCTTTGACAAATCCGCCGAAATGTGGGATACTCTAGAATAGGAAAACCAAATTACACGGGGCCCCGCGCCCTTGGAGCGACAGGAGTGGACCATGGATCAACTGAGAAAGAAAAAGGGTTTCATCTGCGACATGGACGGCGTGATCTACCACGGCAACCAGCTTTTGCCCGGCGTCAAGAAATTCGTCGAGTGGCTGACGGCGGAGAAGAAGAATTACCTGTTCCTCACCAATTCCAGCCAGTACACCCCCAAGGAGCTCCAGCAGAAGCTGGCCCGGATGGGTCTGGATGTGGACGAGTCCCACTTTTACACCAGCGCCCTGGCCACGGCCCACTTCCTGGACAGCCAGGCCCCGGGGTGCAGCGCCTACGTGGTGGGAGAGCACGGAATCACCAACGCCCTGTACGACAAGGGCATCACCTACAACGACGTGAACCCGGACTACGTGGTGGTGGGAGAGTCCTCCGCCTACAACCTGGAGCAGATCACCAAGGCCATCCGCCTGGTGAACGCCGGGGCCAAGCTCATCGGCACGAACCCGGACCTGACCGCCCCGGCGGAGGCGGGCATCGTCCCCGCCTGCCGGGCCCTCATCGCCCCCATCGAGCTGGCCACGGACAAGAACGCCTATTTCGTGGGCAAGCCCAACCCCCTGATGATGCGCACCGGCCTGCGGATGCTGGGGGTCCACTCCGAGAACGCCGTCATGGTGGGAGACCGGATGGACACGGACATCATTGCCGGCATTGAGACCGGCCTGGACACCGTGCTGGTCCTCTCCGGCGTGTCCACCCGGGAGACCTGCGAGGAGTACCCCTACCGGCCCAAGTTCATTCTCAAGGGCGTGGGGGAGATCCCCGGAAAATAACAAGCCAAGCGCCCCGCCTTCTGGGCGGGGCGCTTTCAGCCGCCGGGCGCCTCCGCGCCCGAGCTCTCATCTGTCTGGAGGTCCCACATGAACCCAACCGTCAGCATCATCGTCCCCGTCTACAACGCCGAGGCCTGCCTGCTCCGCTGCGCGGAGAGCGTCCTCGGTCAGGAATACGCCGACTTCGAGCTCCTCCTGGCGGACGACGGCAGCCGGGACGGCTCCGCCGCCCTCTGCGACGCCCTGGCCACCCGGGACAGCCGGGTCCGGGTGTTCCACAAGGAGAACTCCGGCGTCTCCGACACCCGCAACCTGTGCCTGGACCAGGCCCGGGGCCGCTATCTCCAATTCCTGGACGCCGACGACTGGATCACCCCCAACGCCACCAAGCTCCTGGTCCGGGCCATGGAGGAGCACCGGTGCGACCTGGTGGTCTCCGATTTCTACCGCGTGGTGGGAGACCGGGTCTCCCACAAAGGGGACATCGACGAGACCCAGGTCCTCAGCCGGGAGGAGTACGCCGCCCACATGATGGAAAACCCCGCCGACTTCTACTACGGCGTCCTGTGGAACAAGCTCTACCGCCGGGACCTGGTGGAGGAGCACCGCCTCCGCATGGACCCGGCCATCAGCTGGTGCGAGGACTTCATGTTCAACCTGGAGTATATCCGCCACGCCCGGCGCTTCCTCGCCCTACAGGTGCCCATTTACTACTACGTGAAGACCAAGGGCTCCCTCTGCACCCAGGGGCTGAACATCTCCAAGACCATCCAGATGAAGCTGGAGGTCTTCGAATACTACAACCAGTTCTACAAGACCGTCCTGGACGAGGAGGAGTACGAGCGCCGCCGCCCGAAGATCTATCGCTTCCTCATCGACGCCGCCGAGGACGGCGCGGTCCCGCCCGTCTCGGCAAAGCTGGGCAGCGAGCGGGTCCGGGTCTCCCCCGCCGCCCTGGAGGGCGAGGGGCTCCTGTTTGACCGCTTCCGGGAGCGGAAGCTGCTGGACTACTACCTGGAGGCCGCCGCCCTGAAAAACGGCCTGACCCTCCAGGAGGCCCGCCTGCTGCTCTGCCTCCGGCAGGCCTCTCCCTCCACCCGGAGGGAGCTGGCGGACTTCTCCGGCCTCTCCCGGGGCGCGCTGTCCATGCTGCTGAATCGTCTGGAGGGCAAGGAGCTGATCTCTGTCACGGAACTCCGGGACCCCGAGGGTGGGGAAAAGCGGCTGGAAACTGCCTTCCCTCCCTCCGCCGCCCCGGTTCTGGAGGACGTGGAGGACGCGTGGCGGGATTTCACCGCCGCGAGGCTCTCCGGCCTCGGCCCGGAGGAGCGGGAGCAGTATGACCGGCTTGCCGGAAGGGTCCGGGAGAACATCCGGAGGGTGCTGCAGTGAATGCCGGGGTTTCCCGCTTTCCAGATCCCTGGTCCCTTACCGCAGGAAAAAGCCCAGCACATAGCCCGCGATCGAATACCCCAGGCAGTAGCCCCTCAGTCCGGCAAAAATGCTCTTCTCCTCCTGCGCCTGCTCCTTCCTCACCGTGGAGAGGCACCAGCACGCGAACAGGATCACGTAAATAAAGGATATTTTCCATATCAGCGGCGCAACGTCCAGAAGGGTCCCCGAGGCGGCGCTGAATATCCAGGAAAAGATCAGGAACGCCATCGCCGCCACGGCGGACTCCCTGCAGACATAAGCCATCTCCTTCTTCGCGGACACGCCCACCTTTAAAAAGAATACCGCCGGCTGCATCAGTATGGAGACCCCCGCGCAGATCAGGCCGGCGTATTTCGCTAACTCAGACATGTTACAATCAACTCCTCCAATTTCTCCGCCCACTGCACAGCCCGGTCAAAGTTCCCCCTGAGGACGCTCCACGCCTCCCCAAACGTCAGGCTGCCGCGAAGCCGGGCAACACACAGATCCAGACGCATTCCGTCTATCGCGTTCTTCAGCGCATATAAAAGCCGCCGCAGATCTCCCGTCCTCCGGGGCAGGCGCAGATCCTTCAGCCGTTCCGGCAGCCGCTCCAGCGCGGGCAGTACGCCGCGTCCGTTCAGCATGGCCCGCGTCAGCAAAAACCGCGGCGGGCCGCCGGGCCGGGTCCACAGGCGGAACAGCTCGCAGCCAAACAGCCCCGCCATCGCCACGACGGCGCACGAGACCAGCAGCAAATACGGATTCTCGAAACCGTCGTTCGCCCGCCGGACCGTCACAAGCTTCGTATTCAACATGACGCCCGACGCGTCGGTATAGGTCACGGTATCGTCTTGCCGGAGCAGCTCCGTAAAGCCCGGATGGTCCCGCAGGTGGAACTCTCTTCTCTCCAGCTCCCCTGAGCTTAAGACGATGTACTCCTTCACGGTCTCCAGCGGCTCGCTGAAATAGTTCAGCTTCTTGTGCTTCGTCGTGCAGTAGACCGTCAGCCACGCCGCGAACAGAAAAATCAGGTACACCATCCCGGCGTTCTGGGCCAGCTGCGGGAGCGTTTCCGCCAGGATACTGACCGCGCCCGCGCCGAGAACCAGGGAAAGGGCCGATTTGAGCAATCTCATTCCGTTTCTCCCTCCCGCCGCCGCGGCTTATCCCCTGCCGCAGTATTCGCAGTCGCTCCGGCGGCAGCCGCCGGAAAGCCCGACACACCGGTAGTCCACCGGCTTTTGGAAGGCCCCGGCCCAGAACGGGTCCGCCCAGGACCGGTCGCCCGTTCCGGAAAACACGGTAAACTGGGACAGTCGATCCAGCAGGCGGAAATGGTAGTCCGGGTTCTTCCGGTTCAGGATATCCAGCGCGACCTTGTCCGCCAGGGAAACGCCGTATTCGACGTCCACGTCCAGCCCCGGCTCAAAGGGCACCGTGCCCGCGTCCTCCTCATTCATATAGGTATGGCTCCGCCGCTCCTCGTCGATGGCGCTGTCTATCTGCCGCCGGAAGGCGCAGCGGTAGCACACGTCGCCCTTCTCGGGAAGGCAGTAAAAGAGCTCGCCGCCCCAGGCGCGGGCCATGAAGCCCAGGGCCAGGAAGGGCGCGCCGAGGCTGTAGGCCGCGTCGCAGGCATAGGCGTTTCCCACCCGGTTGTCACAGGCGCCGAGGAACAGCGCGTCCTCCGGCGTCACCCAGTCCGCGTAGCGGCTCACAGGCACCTCCTGGATGGTCTGGTAGAACTTCCTCACCTGGGCCGACGGATTGATCCGCCGGATCCGGTCGGCCACGGCGTCCACCTTGTACCGCCCGATATCCGACAGATCGCACTGGTGGCGGCAGACGTTGTGGATCTCCATGCAGTCCCGGTCGACCAGCACGAAGCGGCCCACGCCGGAACGCGCCAGCTGAAGCGCCGCGCAGCTGCCCACAGAGCCGCAGCCCGAGACGACCACGCATTTTCCATCCATCCAGTCCGTCTCCATCAGGCCGGAGTTCCTGGAAAAGACGTCCTGCTTCAGGGTATAGACGCTCTTCTTGAGGGGTACCGGCGCGCCGTCCCGGTGCCAGCGGAACACCAGGGTTCCGTTTTCCCAGGCGCCGGAAATTTCGCCGGGACGGGATTGCCCGCCAATCTCCCCGATCCGCGCCGCGCCCAGCTCCGGGGCCGGCTCCGCACCCTCCCAGCCCAGGATGGCATGGCAGCCGCTGTCCTCCCGGAGGAAGCCGTAGACGCTTCCCGCAAAGCCCGGCATGTTTTCCAGCGCCTCCGGCAGCAGAATTTCGTTCGCCGCCGGGGGCTTCACCTGGTCCAGCGCCCGGATAAACTCCTCCAGGCCGGGGAATTCGTCCTCTCCCATCGCCATTGCCGCCAGCTCGTCGTCTCCAATCTCCGCGTCGAGATCCAGGCGCTCAGGCTCCGGCATGGGGAGCATTCCGTCCTCCCCGGCGGGGATGTCCCGGCGGTCCTTTTCAGGCGTGCCCATCACAGCGGCCCCCCTTTCGGCATGGCTCTTCGATACTGAACTTCAATGCTGATATCCACCGATTCCTCCGCCGCCGCGGGATGTCCCCCGCCCGGAGTCTCCGCCCGCAGCCCGCCCACAGGGCGCGCCGCGGCTTTTTCCGGTTCCGCGGCCTTCTTTTCATACGTCTCAGGCACGGAAGACAGCTTGCCTCCCAACAGCGCTTTGAATACGGAAGTAAGCGGAAGGCGCTGTTTTCCCACGCGCTCCGCGTACATCTTTGATATCTGGCGAACCTCTTTCTCCACCAGGGAAGTCAAGTGTTTCGCCAACAGTCCCTTTTCCCACTCAATCTCCTTTCCCTCGGTGACAGTCGGGCGATACGGGGCGGGAACGCCGGACACGGGAGTGGCGGAAACCGGCGGCGGAGCAGAAACACCGGATGCGGGAACAGCGGAAACCGGCGGCGTCTTTTTTTCCTGGCTGGGCTCCGCCTGCCTGGAGTCCTGCCGCCGGTCCGCCGGGTTGATGCTCCTGGGGAGCTTCTCCGGCGGCAGCCACTTTTCCGGCTTGATACGGAGGGAACGCCGGCTCCGGCCTATCAGATCCTCCGGGGTCGCGTACTCCAGCAGCTCCCGGGGGAAGTACTCGTCCCCGTGGTCGCACCGGATGGGCATGATCTCATCTCGGAAGCAGTAGTAGAAGGTCATGCGCAGCTCCGGATCGATGTTAATCAGCATCGACAGCAGCCCGTGGGGAAAGTCCTTCAGATGGAGGCGGATGGTCCGCTCATCCGTGGAGGAAAAGTAGTCCATGCTTCCGGGGTGACGGTGCCAGAAGCCCAAAATGGTCAGCGGGTACTTGTAGAGGCAGCCGTTATAGGACGCCAAGTGGTTCACATAGTTGGTCTCCCAGGTGAAATACGCCTGCTCGTTGACCGTGTTCAAGCCAGGGTCGATGGAATCGACGATATACCAGACCCGCTTGTAAATATTTCCGATCAGGACACCCCCGGTCTCGTTGCGCCCGTTCCGCAGCACCTCTGAGAGGATGGCCGCGTAAGCCCGGTTGGAGAGAATGGCGTGCACGCACTCCGGATTCTCCATACTGTAATCAATGTATCGCATCGGCGGCATGTATGCCGCCGATAAATCTCTGTCTCGTCTTCGGATGCTCAAAATGGCGCTCTCCTTTCTTATCCTCCGGCGGACGGTTCCGCCGCCTTCCATCAGGGCATCTTCAGGCCGCGGAAGTGCTCGTCGTCGCACCAGGCGTTCCACAGCTTCTTGTTGTGCAGACCCACCTCAAAGTGCAGCGCCCAGTCTCCCGCCCAGGCCGCCACCTGTACGGCGGAGGTGATCTCTTTGACGCCGTCCTTCACATCCTTTGTGGTCCGGGTACACAGGTAGGTGTACACTTTCCCGTCGACGTTGGTGGCCTTCAAAAGATGGGGCACGCCGGGCCGCCCCGCAGCCAGAGCCCGGGCCTTCAGGATATCCTCAGAGGGTTTTCCCAGCAGCAGCACCCGAATGGAGCCGCCATAGTTGTTGTTGTTGGGATGGTCCTTCATATACCGCAGCATAAACTGCCAGGGCTCGCAGGAGCCCCCTATTTTCAATTCAATCACCCAAAACATGTCCCCGGACTGAGGCATAAAGTTGTATTTCGCCTGGGGATGCTGCCGCTGCATATTGGCCACCTCGGCCTGGAACAGCCTCTGGTTTTTGGCATACCACTGGTCGGGATGGTTCGCGCAGCTCTCGGACAGGGAGGGGGCGGCAAAGGTCCCCTCCGAGATCTTGGTCCCGTTGCCGCCCCCGGTGATCGTGTCTCCCTGGCGAATGCTGCCCTGGTGGATGACGCCCTCATTATCCATAAAAAACTCCTCATTATTGAGCATGGATTCCGACATCCGCTCAATCCACTCGCTGTCCGTCGCCGGCGTTCCGGCAAAGGCGCCGCAGCTCAGCTTGTTCCCGTTCGCAACCATCCGCAGATTCTGTTTCATCTCTAAATACACTCCTTCAATCAACTTATTGCCCTGATAAAGCCCCTTCAGGCGCCGCCGATCTCAAGGCCGGCAAAATCCTCCTCCGTAATCAGGGAGAGCTCCTCCTCGGTGGGGTTCTCTATCCGCGCGATGCGGTCCGCCTGATTGGCGTGGAGCTTCTCAAAAAGGTTCCGGACAAACCGGGCGTTTCCAAAATCCTCTCCGGCATGGCACAGCGCTCCCGCGATCACCCGGCCGGTCCGGGCCTTCGCCTCCTCCGTCATGGCGTAGCCCTGGGTCCTGCAGTACCCCGCCATAATCTCCTCCAGCTGCTCCTGGGAGTAGTCCGGGAAGTAGAAGTACTTCTGAAACCGCTCCTTCAGCCCCGGGTTCGACTGGATGAAGCCCCGCATTTTATCCGGGTAGCCCGCCACAATCACCGCCATTTCTCCATTGTGATCCTCCATTCCCTTTAAAATGGTATCAATGGCCCGCTGGCCGAAATCGTTCTCCCCTCCCTCGCTGAGCGTGTAGGCCTCGTCGATGAAGAGAACGCCTCCTACCGCCTCGTCGATGGCGGCCTGCGTTTTCAGCTCCGTCTGTCCTATATAGCCGCCCACAAGGTCGGCCCGGCTCTTTTCCACCATCTGGCCCCGGGGCAGGATCCCGACGGAGCGGTACAGCTCTCCGATCAGGCGGGCCACCGTGGTCTTGCCGGTGCCGGGATTTCCCTGAAAGACCATGTGCAGGCCCACCTTGGGCACGGGGAGGCCCTTCTTCCGGCGCAGCTGCCCGACCCGCTCCTGGTTGATGAGCTTCCGCACGTCCCGCTTGATCTCCTCCAGCCCGCAAAGGGCGTTGAGCTCCGCCATGATCCGCTCCGGGTCCGGCTCGTACGCCGGCAGGGACTCCCGCAGCCGGGAGGGAACATCCTCCGGAAGAAATACGCGGCGCGCCGGGTCCTCCGGGGAAATGCCCTGCCTCCCGCACCGATCCCGGCGCAGGGAGTTCATCTCCTCCAGAAGCCGCTCCATCCTGCGGGCGTTGCCGGTGTTCTCCGTGCGGGAGATGTAGATGTACTCGCAGACCCGTTTCAGGAGGGCGTCCGTCTCCGCCGCCGCCGTCAGAGGCGGGCGGCTGTTCGCCATCATCCTGTGCAGGATCTCAAACAGCTGCGGCCCGGTGTAGGAGGGCATTTCCACGATCTCGAAGCGGCTCTCGGCGCCCGGGTCCAGCTTTAAAAAGTCCGCCTTCTTGCTGGGATAGACCGCGAAGACGGCCATAAAGGGATGCGCGGCGTCTGTCAGAGGATTCATAAACGCCTCCAGCGCCCCGGCGCCGTCGAAGTGATTGGTCACCAGCTGGTGGGCCTCGTCCAGAAAGAGCAGCCCCTTGCGGTCCTGGGCCTCCCGGATATACTCCAGCACCTTCTCCTGCGTTCCGCCCGAGTAGGAGCTGGCCAGAGCGCTTCCCGAGATGACAATGGGCTCCGGGGTCCCCAGCAGGTGAAAGTGGTGATAGAGCCGGGCCAGGAGCTCGGCGAAGGAGGTCTTTCCCGTGCCGGGCTCCCCCACCAGAAGCAGGGGGCGCAGGCGGATGTCGCTCTCGCTGCCGCCGTTGGCACGCCGCTCCTCGATTTCCTGGGCCTTGTCCGTGAAGTAGCGCTCCGCCCAGTCCATTCCCACAAACCGCTCCCGCAGTTCCTTGAGGACCCGGGAGAGGGAGCCCCCGGCGTCCTGGGGAACAAACCACGAGTGGTCCACCTTGTCCGTGTAAAAACAGTCCTCCGTCACCACGCCGTCCTCCGATCTGCCGCAGGCCGCCCGCGCCAGCGTTTCCATGTCCCCGGCGTTGCCGAAGCGGCGGCGGTCGCGCTCCTGGTAGAGCCGCGTGACAAAGCAGCTTAAGGGACGTGCTGTTACGTCCTCAAACAGGCGCTCCTCCGTCAGCTCCGGGGCGAGCCGGCAGCCGTTTTCCTCAATGGCGCCGATTAAAATGCGCTCCAGCAGTTCCGGCTTGTAATCGTCAATCACAACCATGGCGCCGTCTCCAAAGCGCCGGTAGAAGCCCGCATCCAGCTTGAACACCGCCTCCATTTCATCCTTGTACCCCGCGAGGACCACGGAAAAATGCCGGTTGGGATCGGTCATGGCGCCGTTCAGCGTGGAGATCACCTCCGCGCCCGTGCCGTCGTTGTTTACCCCGCCGTCCTTCCGCCCCAGGGCGTGGGCCTCGTCAATGAAGAGCACGCCCTCCTCGGCCCGGCTGACACAGCGCATGGTCGCCCTCGGCGTCCCGGCCACATAGCTGCTGGTCAGGGCTCCTCTCGTGACCTCCACGGTGGCGCCGGACTTCAATATCCCGTGCTCCCGGAGCGCCTCGCCGATTAGGCGGGCGATGGTGCTCTTCCCCACTCCGGGGCTTCCCAACAGGACAAAATTGGGAACCGGCGGACGGGGCCCCTCCTCGGGAGGCGCTGTGCTGAAGCGGCGGACGGTCCAGTCCGGCTTCTCCCTCCGGGGTGCATCCTCCCTATGGCGGCGGCGGTACACCTCGCACTCCGCGATCGCCCGGGACACCGCCTCATAGGCCGCCTCCCAGCCGGGCCGCCTCAGGCGCTCCAGGGCGGGCTCCCTGTCCCGGTCCGGCTTCCCCCAGATCCGGTCCACGGCTCTCGCCGTCAGCTCCACCGGCTCTGATCCCGGCTGCTTCTCCACATACGTCTGGAGCTGGCCCGCCAGCTGGCGCATATACTCCGCCGTCCCGTCTATCCGTCCGGATTTCTCCCGTGCGTCGCAGCAGCGGCTGCAGTACAGAATCTCCGAAACGATATCCTCCAGCTCCCTGTATTGGAACGTGATTCTCCTGCCCTGGCCCTCTGTTCCGACAAGGCGCAGCCGCAGCAGCAGATTCCGAATCTCATCCTCTCCGGGGAGGCCCAGCTCAAAGCAGTTGACGGGGTTCAGGAAGCGCGCGCCGTCCGGTCCGGCGCAGACGAACTTCGGCGCCAGCCCCAGGTTCTCCAAGCGGTTTATCAGGACGTCGGCGGACTGCATGGTATCCGGGGCCATCAGCAGGCAGAGGTTGCTGACGCCCCCGCTGCTCCGCGCCTGTTCCCAGACGTTGAGGATATCGTCCCTCAGCGCCGCCACCCGGCCCAGGTCGCTGCTGTACAGGTTGTAGAAAATAACGGCCATCCGGCTCTCGGGGTCCAGCATCAGGGGGGTGATGAGCGTCATGAACGTCTCGATTCTCATCGCGCGGAGGGAATAGCGCACCTGCCTGGGCTCCGCCCGCTCCTCCGGCCCGTCGGGCTTCGGGTCCTCTGAGCCCGGCGCGTCCCCCGGGCGGTAGCGCCGCCGGCGCACCATGGACGCCAGCCCGCCGTTCCGGGCCTCCTGCCGGATGGCCGGACGGGCGCGCTCCCCGCCGCCCTCGTCCTCCGTCGGGTCCCCGCCCGCGGGCATCGGCGTCCCCTTGTTCTCGCCGAAGAAGAAGCGGGCGCTTTCGGGATCCAGGCAGTACGCGCCCTTGGTCGCCGCGTCTCCATAGAAGATGACGTGCCGGTATCCCCGGCTCTTTAAATACTTGAGCAGGAACTGCTCGCTGGAGCGGACGGTCAGGTCTCCGCAGTATATGCTGTCGTTGGTGTTGCCGTAGAGGACAAAGGTCCTCGACCGCTCTCTATGTGTCTCCAGGAACGCCCTCATCGCAATCACCCCGCAATTATTCCAGGATTTCTCCGGCGGACGCCCGGTCCCGCGTTACTCTCCGCGCCGCCGGGAGGTCCCGGACAGACTGCATGCTGTCCATTGTCTTATCCTCCGCCTCCCGGTCGAAGCATCCGGCGCACTCCAGCCGGCCCCGCAGGCCCTTTTGCTCCAGGGCGCCGATCATGCCCGCCCGGAGGGCCCGCTTTTCGTCTTCCGTAACCGGCCTCCCGTTGGCGTAATAGAACATTACCTCCATGGCCATCTGACCGGCTTCCGCCGGGTCGCCGCCCTCGTCCAGCGACACGGCAATCGTATTCCCGCTGACCGGCTCGCTGCAGTGCAGCACCAGCTTCTGCGTCGCGTCGTCCCCGGCGGTCTGGGCCCAGTCGATGGCATAGCCCTGCTCCTTCATGTAGCCGCTCACGGCCTCCAGCGCGTGGAGGCGCTCATAATAGTGGAGCAGCTCCCTGTGGCCGGCCTGTATCATCTCCTCGGCCTGCGGCTCCAGCTCCTCCTCCACCTCCTTCAGCAGGAGCTGGAGCTTTCCCACGCCGTACCGGCGTCCCTCCGGGCCGCGCAGCCGGGCCAGCATATCCTGAACGCGGCCCAGGGTCCGCTCAAAGCCCCCCTGGGTAAAATCATCCAGGTATTCCTCCACGGAGCCATACAGCGGATCTTCAAAGACCACCCGGCGCTGGCTCTCCAGCTCGCCGGCGAGGCCCTCCAGGCGGGACTCCAGCGCGATGAACGCCTCGTCGGCCTCCAGGCGCTTCTGCTCCTCCTCCACAGCCAGGCTGGCGCCCCGGGAGATGCTCTGCCGCGCCGCGGCAATGGCCATCTCAAAGGCGCCTTCCTCCACCGCCCGCGCCGCCGTCTCGCAGGAGCGGGCCACAGCGGCGGTACGGAGCCGGAACTCTTCTCCTCCGGAGCCCTCCAGCGACTGAAGCAGCCGCACGGTAGCCTCCGCGTCCCGCAGGAACTCCCGCGCCATGGCCTGCTGTCCCGCCCGGGCGGCGGCGGTGCCGGACTTCCAGTCCAGAAGCTCCTCCTTCGCCTGCTGGGCCTCCTGAAGGGCGGCCATGGCGGCGGAAACCTCCTCCCGGCCCTCTCTTTGAATCCGGGCCAGCGCCTCCTCCCGCGCGGCGCCCAGCGCCCGTCCGCGCTCCTCCCGCGCCTGCCGGAGCAGGCGGTCCAGCTGTTCCGGGTCCCGGGACTCCGCTGCCGCCTGGCGGAGGCGGTCGGAGAACCCGCGCATCTGCGCCTCCAGCTCCTCACAGCGCTGGGCGCCGCGCGCGGACTGGCTGTCCATCGCCGTGCGGAGCCTGTCGTACAAATCCGAGAGCTCCTTGCTGCAGCGATCCACCTTCAGCGAGCTCTCCCTGCGGTTTTCCCTGGATCGTAGCGCCGAGCTTCCCAGCGCCGCCAGCCCCGCCGCGCCGCCGATAACCGCCGCGCCCGCCAGAATATAGGGCAGTGCGCCTGCCAGCAGCACGCCGCCAACGATAATCCCTCCGGCTTCTCCGCTCATACCTCTCCCATCCTTTCCGCCGGGCCAAGGCCCTCATTGATATTTTCTCTCCAGCCGCCTGGCCAAAAGCCGCACATCCGGGCGCTGGCTGTAACGCCGTTCCGTCTCCGCAATCTGCGCGTCGCCCCCCTGATACCACACCGCCGGCAGGGCCGGATACGCCTGCCGGATACCGGCGATGACGTCCCGCGCCCGCGTCTCGATCAGCCGGGGGTCGGGAATCGTCCGGATATCCAGCGTGACGACACACACGTTTCCTATCGCCACGCCGTCCTCCCTTCGGGGAACGAAGGTCAGACCGATATGGTCGCTCCCGTTCAGGCCGACGGTCAGGTCATAGCAGTCCAGAGGCTCCTCCCGGGGCTCCCCCCGGAAGCGGGAACGCTCCACCTGATAGCCCTCCTCCGTCAGGAACTCCTCGGCGGTTTCCGCCATCCGGCAGCGGAGATCCGAATAGATCCGCTCGCTCTGAATACAGGATATCGCCGCCGTCAGCCGGGCCGAGAGACGGTGCAGCCCGTCGATCTCCCGCGCCAGGCGAAATCCCTTGACAAACGCCTCCCGGCCCTCCGCCGGGCTGCCGGCCTGTCCGGCGCGCTCCGCAATCTCCCGGGCCTCCAAAATTTCCTCTCGGATCTCCCGGTAGGTCCCCCGGCTCCAGTAATCCCGCTCTCCGTCCTCCAGCCTGAACTCTCCGTAAGGCGTCCGGATCACGCTGTCCTCAAAGCGCAACATGGTCTCGTAGAGCCCGGAGGCAACGCCGGAATACACCTCATACATTTCCAGCCATTCCCGCCGGCTCTCCTGGACATTCACCGCCAGGAGCTCAAGCTCCGTCTGAGCGGCCGCCGCGGTGGCCGCCGCCGCGTCATACATGCCCTTCTCCAGCATCCGCCGCGCGGACTCCAGCTGCTCCTGAAAAATCTCAAACTGTCCCGGGCAGAAAAACGCGTGGGGCATCTCCCGGACCGCTTCCTCCTGGGCCGAGGCCCGGCGGAAAGCGCTCTCCGCCATCTCACGGCCCGCGCGGCTCCGGTTTTCTTCCCGGCGGCGGGTCTCCTCGATCTCCGCCCGCAGCGCCTGGTTCGCCTCCTGGAGCTGCCGGAGCAGCTGCCGGCGCTCCTCCTGGGCGGCGGCGTTCACGCTGCGCAGCTCCTCCGCCTGCCGCCGCAGCTCCTCCGCCATTTCCTCCCGCACTCTCCGCAGGGTCTCCAGCCGGGACGCCTCCACGCGCCGCAGCTGGTCCTCCATCCGCTTCAGCTGGGCCTTATTCTGGGAGATCAGCTCCCGGCGCTGCCGATCCTGCCGGGCCGCCAGCTCCTGCAGGCGGGCTTCCAGATCCCGTATCCTGCGCCGGTACTCCTCCTCCGTCATACTCCGCACCTCCCAGCTCACGCTCCAGCGGCACCGTGCCGTCTCCCTGGAGGATCGCCGACTGCACGTTCCGGTTGATGGCCTCCCGCAGGCGGATCACCTGCCCAAGGCGTCTCTCGATCCCATCCAGCGCCCCGTGGGCCTCGTCAATCATCTTCCCGATGGTCTTCCCCTTGAAAAACGGCTCCTCCCGCATCAGGGCCAGGATGTCCTCATTCGACTCCAGCTGCCCCCGAAGCTCCTCCAGATCCTCCTCCGTCTTCTGGATGTCCAGGGTCCGGAGCTCCTCCGCACTCTCGGCGGCGCTGAGCTCCTCCCGCAGCCGTATCAGCTCCCGTTCGGCGTCCTCCGCCTTCCGCAGCTTCTCCCTCAGCTGCTCGCTCAAGTTCTCCCGCTGGGCGTCCAGTCCTCCGGTCAGCTCCTCCAGCCCGCACGCGGCCGTTTCCTCCAGCCGGGCCTGGCAGTTTTCCAGCTGGACGCGGCATTCCTCCAGCCGCCCCCTGGTCTCGGAAAGCTCCCGCTCCGCGTCAAGGCGGGCCTTCTCCTGCCTCGCCAGATCCGCCCGAAGGCCCTGAAGCTCTCCCTCCAGCGCCCGGATCCGGCTTGCGGCGCCGGGGTCCCGGGCGGGTTCCGCCGCGGGTGGGGCCGGCATCGGGATCGACTCGTCCGCCGTCTCGGCGAAGACGGCGCCCGGGACAAACCAAAGGCCGCTCACGTTCTGATAGCGCCGTCTCTCTCCCGGCTTCCCCAGCAGACTGACCTCCAGCTCCTCCACCTCGTCCCGGAAGGAGAGGTGAAGGAGTCCCTTCGACTCCCTCCGGCCCATCAGCGTCAGCCGGACCGGACTGTCTCCAGGGCCGACTTCCGCCATCCATTTCGTGATCTGGTAAAGCCTTCTCGTTTTTCCTTTCTGATCCACCTGGCACGAGGAGCCTCCCGCAGCCTCCAGATCGGAGATATGCCGGGTGTCTCCCTTGACCTCCAGCCCGAAAGCGTGCCAGGATTTCCACTCCACCCGATACAGGGTGTTTGGAGAATTATCCCCATGTCTCCACTCCTGCCTCATGTCGCTTCCCCTATCCTTTTGATGTTCTCCCAGATTTCCGCCTGCTCCCGTCCCGGAACGCCGGCCAACAGGCTCCCCGTCCTGGACAGGTGCAGCTCCACACGGCGGCCCTCCGCCTGACCGTAGTAGCTGTCCAGCTCTCGGAGGTAGCGGTCCGTCAGCGGGAGCAGCCTCTGGTTCTCCGAGCCCCGGTAGGGCTGGTTCCGGTCCAGCTCCCTGCGGTAGGGCCCGTCGATCAGCAGGTCGATCTGGCGGAGGAAGCCGCCCACGGCCGCCTCCCGTTTCGCCTTCTCCAGCAGCTCCTCATAGACAAAGCCCGTGTAGACGATAACGCCGCAGTCCTTTTCCCGCCGGATGCGATCCACCATTTCCGCCAGGGCCTCCGCCTGGAGCATCGGCTCCCCGCCGCTGATGGTCAGCCCGCACGCGCCGCTGTCCAGATACCACTGCGCCGCCTCCGCCGCCGTGGTCTCAAAAAAGCTCCCGGACTTATAGCGCCCTCCGATGCAGCCCTCGCAGGAAAAGCAGCAGCCATACACCCACAGTACCGCCCGGTTTCCCGGCCCCAGCACGGCGCAGCTCTCGAGCCGCCCGCCATAGCGCAGGACGCTCATACTCTGCCGCCCAGCAGGATAAACTTCTGGGGCGCGAGCATCTTCTCATCCTCGTCCAGGACGCTGACCAAAAGCCGTCTTCCCGCCATGTCGTATCGCAGGGACACGCAGCATTTGCGGTAGGCAGAAACTGTGGCGGGCCTCCTTACCGTAAACTGCTCTACGCAGCGCGGTTTCCGGTCCGCCCCAACCTGAAACACACGGAATTGGCAAGCGTCGAGGCCGGCGAACAGATTCAGCCGGTTGCTTCCCCCGTCCCAGTTCAGGCAGAGGAACCTCTGAAACTGGGCCTGCGCGCTCCCCGCCGGGGCGGCAATGCCGGAGTACACCCACAGGCCCGTCTCGCTGAACTTCCCCACAGGGACCTCATAGCGGTGCCGGCCCGGCCGGTAGGGAATTTGAACCGGCTGCGTCACAGGGACATAGCTCTCTCCGCCCAGGGTCACCACCCCCGTGGGATGCAGGTTCTCAATGCTGCGTCCGGACAGGGTCCGCGTCTCGGCCCCCACCACCCGTCCGCCGCAGGTATATCGAATCTCCGCCGTTTCCGGCACCTTCTCCGCCAGGTATTTCAGGAAGGACACCAGGCCCTCCTCCCGCTTTCCGGGGTCCACCGCCGTCAGCTGGCTGACGGCACGCCCGAAGGGAATCTCTCCCGTGTCCTCGGGCATAATGACGCAGCTCCTTCTGTCGGCGTGCTCCGCCAGCTCCAGGGCCGTGAGGCCCTTCCGGCTGTAGTAATCGGTCTTATAATAGAGGAAATAGGCGAACATGCCCAGCAGGAACCACTGATGGGGCTTGTCCGGCTTCAGGGGGAGGCCGCTCCGGATCGCCTCCGGCGGCCAGAACGCCAGGTTCCCACCCGGCTTGTCCCGGCTTTCCAGAGGGGTTCCCTCCCTGTCCAGCAGGACCTCCCTCGGGCTGTTGCCGATGAACCGGTTTTCGTCGATGAGGTTCGCCAGCGAGAACAGGATGTCGCACTTTTCCTCCTCCGCGGCGCCTTCCATCGTCTTTTCCAACAAGCTCTTTATGTCCTCCATCCCCTTTCTCAGCCTCTGAAGATTCCCCGCAGGAAATAGATGATCACCCCGATCATCACCAAAGACACGATCAGGGAGCTGACAGCCGCTCCGGCGCTGCTGGAGAGGGCGGCATACAGCTCACGCCCATGGATGATCACCGACAGCATCACCAGTACGGCAAATATGATCCCCCATGCAATCAGAAACCGTCTGATTTTTCTCCAGATATCCATAGGCCGTCATCCTCTTCCTCTAAAAATATATAGGCCCACGGCAGCGAGTACCAGAAGGAGCAGCAGATGGATCAGCACATTTGCCGCCCAATAGACCATCCGCGCCAGCGCCAGCATGACGGCGGACCAGTTGAGCGCAATGGCGATCAGGCCGATCACCGTGAGAATCAGCAGCGCCAGGTCAACTCCCCACAGGGGCGGAAGCCGTTCCATCAGCCTCCTCAGCTCCGGAGAGGGCTCCCACTCCCGCCGGACGGAGGGCCGGGTTCCCCCAGGGCCTCTCCCGCCGAAAGCGCCCGGGATCTCCCCCTCGCGGGCGGCGGCATGCTGCCGGGGCGGAGGCGGGGGCGGAGGCGGAGGGGGCGGGGGCGGCGGAGCCGCTTTGGACGCGGGGCGTTTCGGACCGGCGGGCGGAGCCTTCCCGGCCGAAGACGGCCTGCGGACCTCCTCTTCCGTCTCCTGCGGAGCCACGCCGTATTTTTTCATGAGATCGCTTCTGCGCGGCACCACAGCCACCCCCTTGCAAGCACGCTGTCCTGTCAGTCCATATGCCTTACCAAAAGAATCGTATCCCGATGGGCGCCATAGAGAACGGCGTCAAAACCGACCGTCTCCGCCGGTTCCACCCGAAGCCTGCCCGGCTCCGCGCTGGGGGACCAGCTGGTCTCCGTCAGCAGGGAGAACAGCTTCGCCGGCCTGCCTCCGCTCTCTATGGGCTCGTAGTGGGTATAGGTCCCCAGAGGCCGCAGTGCGGCCTCCAGGTCGCCGCCGGACAGCTCCCCGTTCAGCAGGATCATCCGGCTCTGGAAGCCGCCGCTCCCATCCTCTCCCAGCAGGGCGGCGTTGGGCAGGGAGAGCCCGGTCTCCACGCCCCGAAGCCTCAGCTCCCTGAGCTCCCGGCGCAGGGGGTCCCCCTCCGACAGCGGGAGGCCGTCCAGCACGACTCTGGGCGGGCGGGCGCAGTCCAGCGCGATCTGAAGCTCCTGGGAAAAATAGGCGCTGACCAGCTCCGGAAACTGCGAGCGGATATTCACCAGGTAAACGCCGTCCGGTTTGAGTTCGGCGGCGGATAAATTATACTCTGTGGCGCACTCCCCATCGCTCATGGGCAGCAGGGCGCCGGATACCTGCCGCAGCACGATCCTGAATTGAACGCCGGCCTGCGCGCAGCGGGCGATCTGGTCGATCGAGCGGGCGGACGCGCCTCTGTTCTGTCCAATCTGGGCAATCTGGGCGTCCGTGTAGCCCGCCAGGGCGGAAAGCGAGGCGAGGCTGGGCTCATAGCAGCAGCTGAGAATGTCGATGAACGCGTGGATATACGCCGGCATCTCCCCATCGCCGCACCGCAGCAGCTCCGCCGCCCGGAGCAGGAAGCGGGCGATGTTCTCCGGGCTCCACCGGTAGAAAAAATGGTAATTGCGGTAGTCCGGGGAGCTGACCAGCAGATACCCGCCGGCCCCGCCGCCCATGCGGGCAATCATTTCCCGCTCCAGCAGGCTGGAGCCGGTGAGCACTACGGTGGGCCCCGCGCCCCGGCGCATCTCATGGCACAGCTTGGCGCACAGCGCATCCGCCCGGGCCGCCTCCGTCCCGCCCGTGAGGAGGAAGCTGCCCCAGGCCCCCTCCCAGAACCGCTGGAAGCCGAACCGGTTCACCGTGCGGACATTGCGGGCCTCATTGAGGCGGGCGCATTTTTTCTGGATGTCTCCCCTGCTTGCCATAGACAGCCCTCCGAAGCCGCCGGGCGGCGTAAAGTCTCAAAGGATGGTGTGGGGCGCGCGGAAATCCTGGAATTGAAACAGGAAGGGCTTCTCCCCCGTCAGGCTGACCGCCGCCTCCCCCACCCGAAGGTCCAGGAAATCCCAGTCCTCGATGACTCGTCCCTCCCGCTGGAGGGAGACCGGCTGATCCAGGGAGCGGTAGTTCAGATGGCAGACGTTTCCGCCGAAGCGCTCCGAGACATATCTGCGGGACTCGAAGTCCGGCATTTGAAAGGCGAAGCAGTTCATAAACCCGGAGAGAATCGCCCGGCCCCGCTCCTCCCCGTAGCCGGCGTATATCTGGCTGACGCTCTGGAGCCCCGCGAACATCCTGACGCCCAGGCTCCGTCCGAAGTTCAGCGCGTCGTCGATATGGAGCAGCCTGGGCAGGAGCTTGAACTCGTCAATCACAAAAAACAAATTGCCCGGCCGCCGGCCCTCCTGTCCCAGCGCCTCCTTCAGGGCCAGGTCGAACAAGAGCCGGTAAACCGGCTCCAGCACCTCCCCGGCGCTCAGGTCATACTCAACGAACACCACCGTCCGGCCTCCGCCGCTCCCCCGGTTCCGCACCAGGGAACACATGGAAAACCCGTTCCCCGGCCGGTCCTGGGCGAAAACACCGGTGAACAGGTCGCTGCACATCGCATTCAGGTAGCCAAACACGCCCAGCGCCTGGGGCGTCAGCCTCTGCTGCGCGCCCAGGGACGGGTCCCCAAAATAGAGCTGGGCGCTGGTGAAATCCGGGTTGCGCCGGATCATCTCCGTGTACTCCCGGAGGCCCGCGCTTTTGATCCAATCAGCCAGGGCCCGGTTGTTCAGCCGGGAGCGGTCCCCGCTCTCCCGGGCCCGCCGCTCGAAGTCGATCAGCAGCTTGGCCGTCAGGTCCGCCGCCGCCTGGGTGAAAAAGGGCTGCGTCTCGGACTCCCGCCCGGCGAAGAGCTGCTTGCCAATCTCCTTGGCCGCCAGCTCTCCGGCGGCGGAGAATCCGCCGTCCTCCTCCAGCTCTCCGAAGATGTTCCAGCAGCGGGACAGCCCCTCATAGCTCCGCCCATGCCCGATCACAATGTGGTTCGGATCGTAGTCCCTGTAAAAGCTCCGGAAAAAATCGCCCTTGGCGTCGAAAATAAAGAGGATGTCCTCCGCTGTCTGCTGGCTCATCAGGGACTCGATTATGAGATGAAACACGTTGCTCTTTCCGGAGCCGGTCCCTCCCAAAAGCAGCAGATGCCTGGACAGCGGGGAGCCCCCCAGGCCGAAACGCCTCCCCGCGGCGTCCTCGAAAAGGATTCTGGGCCTCGGGAGGCCCAGTGCGGTGTGCTGCGGCACGGGGTTGGAGCGGATATCCTCCCCGAAAACAATCTGCTTTTCCACGCCGTCTCCCGCCTCGCGGGGCGGGCGGAGGGGAGCGCTCCCGGGCCCCCGCGGGTGAAGGAACGCCTCAAAATCGTAAGCAGAAATTCTCTCCACCCCCCTGAGACCGGCTATTCGAGGCCGCCGTCCATACCGGCGTCCCAGCCGCTTTCCATTCCCGCCTCTGCGGGTCCAAGCGCCTCCGGCATCATCCCGCCGATCTCCGCCGCCGCTTCCGGGGAATCCGCCTGAGGTCCGGCGGCAAGCTCACTGCGGTTCACGAGCGCCTCGTAGGAGGCCGTCATCTCCCGCGATACCAGCCCCGCTATCTGCGGGTCTACCGGCGCGCTCTCTTGATAATAGTAGTTCATCAGGGCCCGGCTGATCTCCTCCTCCGGCCTGTCGCTGCCGAGAAGGCGCCGGGCTTCCGCCAGGGTCGCCTGATAGCCGTTGGCCTCCAGCTCCTGGCGGTAGGCCGCGAAAGAGGGCTCATCCCCGTACCGCTCCATCAGGGACTCCACGATGGAAAGCGTCTTCTCCTCGGAAAAGCGATAGGCGTCCCTCTCCGTGCATTGAAGGTAATATAAGTAAAAGCCGGCCCGGCCCACACAGCCCTCCAGATAGGTCAGGCCGTTTTTCACTGTCCCGTCCTCCTGGGGCACGGGAACAACGGAAAAGCCGTTGGCGGCGTACTCCCTCGCCAGCTCCGGCATCCCGCAGGGGATCTCACCGCGGGCCACCCGGTCCTGAAACGCGTGCAGCTCCTCATGGAGCACCGTGTTCAGGGCGTGAAGGCCGGACTCGGGAAACGGGACCGTATAGGTCCGGCCGTTATACGCAACGCTCCGGCGGTCAAACACGTACATCTCCCGGTTCAGGCTGATGCGTCCCCCGCTCTGCTCCCCCGCCGTCCCGGCGGGCAGCCCGGCAAAGGCCACCTCGCACCCGCCAGGCTCTCCGTTTTCCACGGCGGCCCGGTTTGCCGTCTCCTGCAGGAGCTGTTGGCGGTGGAACTCATCCAGCCCCCGCCAGCTCTCGCCCCGAAACAGGGCGTACAGCTCCAGCTCCTCCAAATCCCCGTAAACCGTGGGATGGGCTCCGCTCCCCGGGGCCCTCACCGGAGGGTCCTCCAGATCTTTTTCTCACCGGAGACCGGGTCCGCAATATAACAGTTCAGCGCCTCCAGGGCGCCTAAAAAATCCTGACGGCCCTGTATCCGCATCACCAAGCCGACACAATAGCCACCGATCCAAATATCCGTCAGAGGGGCGCCGCTGATCCACTGGAGGACATTTTCCTCCAGCCGCCCGTCGGTCTCCCGGATGAGGCGGGCCGCGTAATCCTCGCAGAGGCGCTTCTCCATGCCGGGCATGGTCCTGCGGATCGCCGCCGCAAGGGCGGAAAGCCCCGTAGCCGTCAGCATCAGCGCGCCTCCCTCCTGTCCAAGCCGCCTGGAAAGCCAGTAAAATCAGGCATATGGACGATAGAGAGATTATACCAAATTTCGCCCTTTTCTGCAAGTG
>CAJUOD010000036.1 GCA_910587875.1 uncultured Oscillibacter sp.
CTGGGTCTCTTCGGCGCCTGAGGACGGCAAGAGTACGATGGCTGACAACGCGAAATGGTATGTCGTCCATACCTATTCCGGCTATGAGAACGCCGTCAAGGCCACGATCGAAAAGTTCGTGACTCACCGGAAGATGGAGGACATGATCCTGGATATCCAGATCCCCCTGGAGAAGGTCACCGAGGTCACCGAGGCCGGTGCGGTAAAAGAGGTGGAGCGGAAGATCTTCCCCGGCTACGTCCTCATCAAGATGATCATGACCGACGATACCTGGCACCTGGTGCGGAATGTCCGGGGCGTCACCGGCTTCGTGGGCACCGCCAACAAGGCCATCCCCCTGACGGAGGAGGAGGTCCTGGCCATGGGCATGGAGAAGCACGAGATCGTCGTCAAGTACAGCCTGGGCGACCACGTGCGGATCATGGACGGCCCGCTGGCCAGCTTCACCGGCGTGGTGGAGGAGATCGAGCCGGAGAAAAACCGGGTCAGCGTCATGGTTTCCATGTTTGGCCGGGAAACCCCGGTGGACCTGGAACTGGATCAGGTCGAGGTTTTGAACTGAGCCGCGCGATTGCGCGCAGGTGGGAGGGACGTGAGGAACCGTCCCGCCGAACCACATTTTAAATCGTAGGAGGTGCCGCTCCATGGCACAGAAGATCACTGGTTATGTAAAGCTGCAGATCCCCGCGGGCAAGGCGACGCCCGCTCCCCCCGTCGGCCCCGCTCTGGGCCAGCACGGCGTGAACATCGCCGCCTTTACCAAAGAATTCAACGAGCGCACGAAAAACGACGCGGGAATGATCATCCCCGTCGTCATCACCGTGTACGCGGACCGCTCCTTCTCCTTCATCACCAAGACGCCTCCGGCGGCTGTGCTGATCAAAAAGGAGTGCAACATCGAATCCGGCTCCGGCGTGCCCAACAAAACCAAGGTGGCCACCATCTCCAAGGCCAGCATCCAGAAAATCGCTGAGATTAAGATGCGGGACCTGAACGCCGCCAACCTGGAGTCCGCCATGAGCATGATCGCCGGGACCTGCCGGTCCATGGGCGTTATCGTCGGCGACTGACCAACATAACAGCAGAGCGGCCGGATCGCCGCTCCATACAGTGGGAGGATTCCGTTCCGAAGAACCACTATGAGGAGGAAGTAACAGTGTTTAGAGGCAAAAAATATCAGGACAGCGCCAAGCAGATTGATAAGAATACCCAGTATGAGCCCGCCGAGGGCCTGGCGCTGGTCTGCAAAACCGCTACCGCCAAGTTCGACGAGACCGTCGAGCTCCATGTAAAGCTGGGCGTGGACTCCCGGCACGCCGACCAGCAGGTCCGCGGCGCCATCGTCCTGCCCCACGGCACCGGCAAGACTGTCCGGGTGCTGGTCTTCGCCAAGGGTGACAAGGCCGAGGCCGCCAAGGCCGCCGGCGCGGACTTCGTGGGCGAGATGGATCTGGTGGAAAAGATCCAGAAGGAAAACTGGTTTGACTTCGACGTGGTCGTCGCCAGCCCCGACATGATGGGCGTGGTGGGCCGCCTCGGTAAGGTCCTGGGCCCCAAGGGCCTGATGCCCTCTCCCAAGGCGGGCACCGTGACCCCCGACGTTGCCAAGGCCGTGCAGGAAGTCAAGGCCGGTAAAATCGAGTACCGCCTGGACAAGACCAACATCATCCACTGCCCCATCGGCAAGGTCTCCTTCGGCCCCGAAAAGCTGACGGAGAACTACAACACCCTGATGGGCGCCATTGTGAAGGCGAAGCCCGCCGCGGCCAAGGGCCAGTATATCCGCAGCTGCGTCGCCGCCGCCACTATGGGGCCGGGCGTGCGGATGAATACCGCGAAATTGGTCTGACGACCTTAAAGGGGGGACGCAAGTCCCCCCTTTAGATTCCCCCTCACCAGTGACGTCGGTCACTGGTGTGTGCGCCCAAGGCGCACGAGTATCGGTATTTTCGCGACGCGCATGTCGTCGCGAAAATGATTTAAATTGTTTTACGCCGGGGGCGGAAAAAGAGACGAATCTCATACAGAAATTTTTGCCTCAAATATCATGGCGCTGGGCTGTGATATTTGAGTTTTTTTGCGGGGGTTCTTGGGAATCTTCTGGTGGGAAAGTGTTGCGGAATCGGGAGACTTCATATATAATGAGAGCGGACGTGTCTTGGACGCGAAAACCAAGGAAGCCCTTGGCCGGGAAAAGGAGAAACGCCATGCGTGAAAACGGTTTGAAAGTGAAGGATTTCGTATCCCTTTTTAATTTGGAGGTTTTGAACCGGGGCAGCGACTTCGACAGCGCCCTGCTGACCGTGCCGGATTTGAACCGGCCCGGACTCCAGTTCCATAGCTTTTATGACTACTTTGACCCCTGCCGCTTACAGGTCATCGGCAAGGCGGAGGTGACCTACCTTCGGGGGCTCTCCGACGCCCAGCGCCGCAAGTGCTTCGACGACCTGTTCCTCTATGACATCCCCGCCCTGGTCATCGCCCGGAGCCTGGATTGCTTCCCGGAGTGTATCGAGAGCGCGGTGGAGCATCAGAAGACTCTGCTGCGGACCAACGAGGTGACGGTGGCCTTCACCAGCCGGACCATTGAGTACCTGAACCGGGTGCTGGCTCCCTGCGTTACCCGCCACGGCGTGCTGCTGGACATCTACGGCGAGGGCGTCATGATCACCGGCGACTCCGGCGTGGGCAAAAGTGAGGCGGCCATTGAGCTCATCATGCGGGGCCACCGGCTGGTGGCCGACGACGCGGTGGAGCTCCGGCGGGTCTCCGGCCGCCTGATGGGCTCCGCCCCGGAGGTCATCCGCAATTATATCGAGCTGCGGGGCATCGGTGTCATCAACGTGCAGCAGCTCTTCGGCGTCCGGGCCGTGAAAAACGAGGTCCAGCTGGACCTGGTGGTAAACTTCGAGCCCTGGGACAGTGAGAAATTTTACGACCGCCTGGGCATCGAGGACCATTTCATCGACATCCTGGATATCCAGGTCCCGACGCTCACTATCCCGGTGCGCCCGGGGCGGAACCTGGCCAGCATCGTGGAGGTGGCGGCTATGAACAACCGGCACCGGAAGCTGGGCTACAACGCCGCCCAGGAGCTGGCCCAGAAGGTGGACGCCCGGGCGGATGGAAAGCTGTAAGGAGGTAAAACTATGTATATCGGCATCGACGTGGGCGGAACGAACCTGAAGGCCGGCCTGGTGGACGAGGCGGGCAACATTGTGAAGGTAGAACGGATCCCCCTGGATTTCCAGGGCCCGGAGAAGTTCGCGGAGACTTTAGCAGAGCTGTCCAAAAAGGTCCTGGAGGAAAAAGTCCGCTGGGTGGGCGTGGGCCTGCCCGGGGCGGTGGACGGGGGCGATGTGCTCTTCACCACCAACATTCCCATGGAGAATATCCCTCTTGAGCAGCTGTTCCGCCGGCATTTAGACCTGCCCCTGCTGCTGGGCAACGACGCGGACTGCGCCGCCGTGGGCGAGTTCTTCGGCGGAGCGGGGAAGGGGACCCGGGACTTCGCTGTGGTGACCCTGGGCACCGGCGTGGGCGCGGGCATCATCGTGGACGGGAAGCTCCGGGGCGGCCTGGCCTCCAGCGAGGCGGGCCACATGGTCATCGTCCAGGACGGGGAGCTGTGCAACTGCGGCCGCCGGGGCTGCTGGGAGCGCTACGCCTCCGCCACCGGCTTGATCCAGCAGACGAAGCGGGCCATGGAGGCCCACCCGGAGAGCCTGCTCCATGAAATCGCCGCCGGAAACGGCGTGGAGGGCCGGACGGCCTTCCAGGCGGCGGAGGCGGGGGACGAAACCGCTCTGGAGGTCTGCCGGAACTATGTGAACTACCTGGCCAGCGGCCTGGCCAACCTCATCAACATGCTGCGCCCCGAAACCGTGGCCATCGGCGGCGGCGTGGCGGCGGCGCCGGAGCGGCTGCTGCTGGAGCCCCTGCGGGAGGCGGTGGCAAAGGAGAACTTTTCCCGACACGGGGGCCGGGTCACGAACATTCTCCCGGCGGAGCTGGGAAACGACGCGGGCATCATCGGAGCGGCCATGCTGGGCCGGGTGATGTGAGCATTTTGAGCAGAAGGAGGCCCTTGCATGGACTGGGCGGCGCAGCTTGACAAGCGGATAACGGACTACCTGCCGGATTTGAGGGTGCTGAAGGAGGAGCCGATGGCAAGGCACACCTCTTTCCGGGTAGGGGGGCCCGCGAAACGGATGGCCTTCCCGGAGACGGGGGAGCAGCTGGTGCTGCTGCTGTCCATGGCCCGGGAGTGCGGGGCCCGGCCCCTGGTCATCGGCAACGGCACGAATCTGCTGGCCCCGGACGGGGGGCTGGACCGGCTGGTGATTGAGACCTCGGGCCTCTGCCGCCTGGAACTGGGGGAGGAGCCGGGCTCCATTGCCGCCGGGTGCGGCGTCCCCCTGGCCCGGCTGGCGGACTTCGCTTGTAAGCAGGGGCTGACGGGGCTGGAATTTGCCCACGGCATCCCGGGGACCGTGGGCGGCGGCGTGTGCATGAACGCCGGGGCCTACGGCGGGGAGCTGAAGCAGGTGGTCACCGGCGTGTCGGCGCTGTTCCCGGAGGAGGGCGTGAAATTCCTCACCGGGGAGGAACTGGCCTTCGGCTACCGCCGGAGCTTCCTGACGGAATGGCCGGAGGCGGTGGTGCTGGACGCGGCGTTCCGGCTGACAGCCGGAGACCCGGAGGAGATCCGGGAGACACAGCGTTCCCTCATGGCCCGCCGGAAGGCCAGCCAGCCCCTGGAATGGCCCAGCGCGGGCAGCACCTTCAAGCGGCCGGAGGGGCACTTTGCCGGGACCCTCATCGACCAGTGCGGCCTGAAGGGCCGGACGGTGGGCGGGGCCCAGGTTTCAGAAAAGCACGCGGGATTCATCATCAACCGGGGCGGGGCCACCTGCGCCGATATCAAGGAGCTGATCCGGCAGGTGCAGGAGGCCGTTTATGAAAAGACCGGCGTCCGGCTGGAGCCGGAGGTCAAGTTTGTGGAGTGAGGGGGAAGGCTTCCCATGGAAATTCTGATCATCTCCGGCCTGTCCGGCGGGGGAAAGAGCAAGGCGGCGTCCTTTTTAGAGGACAGCGGCTTCTATATCGTGGACAACATGCCCGCCGCCATGATACTGAAATTCGCGGAATTCTGCGCCGGGGGCGGCGGGCGCTACGCCCGGGTGGCCCTGGTGTACGACGTGCGGACGGCGGAGTCCTTCAATGAGCTCTTCGACGTGCTGGACAAACTGAAGGGCATGGAGGGCGTCTGCCGGATGCTGTTTTTGGAGGCGTCCCCAGGGGCCATCATCAAGCGCTATAAGGAGACCCGCCGCCGCCACCCCCTGGAGAAGGAGGCCGACTCTCTGGAGGAGGCCGTGGAGAAGGAGCGGGAGCTGATGCTGCCGGTGAAGCAGCGGGCGGATTTCATCATCGACACCACCCGGCTCTCCACCGCCAAGCTGAGGAGCGAGCTGCTGCGCATCTTCAACGGCGAGGGGGAGCAGGCGGGCATGACGGTGAGCGTCACCTCCTTCGGCTTCAAGTACGGCCTCCCTCTGGAGGCCGACCTGGTGCTGGACGTGCGCTTCATGCCGAACCCCTTCTACATCGAGGAGCTGCGCCACCAGACCGGCTTGGACAAGCCGGTTTCCGATTATGTGTTCAGCTTTCAGCAGACCCATGACTTCCTCCGCAAAGTGGAGGACCTGCTGGGCTTCACCCTGCCGCTGTACGCGGAGGAGGGGAAGACCGGCCTGGTCATCGCCGTGGGCTGCACCGGCGGGCACCACCGCTCCGTTGCCATCGCCCACGCGCTGACGGAGTTCATCCGCGGACAGGGCTATCAGGTGGCGGAGCACCACCGGGATATGGAGAGAGCCGTTTGAAAAGGAAAGGAGCCATATGGAATACCGACCTTACCGCGCGCCCCGGAAGCACGGTCCCCGCATCGCCGCCATCGGCGGGGGTCACGGGCTGTCCAACATGCTGCGGGGCCTGAAGGACTACACGGAAAACCTTTCCGCCATCGTCACGGTGGCGGACGACGGGGGCGGCTCCGGCGCCCTGCGCCAGGATCTGGGAATGCCCCCGCCGGGGGACATCCGCAACTGCCTGGTGGCCCTGGCCAACACGGAGCCGCTGATGAAGCAGATGATGGACTACCGCTTCCAGGAGGGGACCCTGGCGGGGCAGAGCTTTGGAAACCTCTTCCTGGCGGCGCTGAACGGCATCTCTCCCAGTTTTGACTCGGCGGTCCGCCGGATGAGCGAGGTCTTGGCCATCACCGGGCGGGTGCTGCCCGTCACCACTGCCGATGTGCAGCTGGAGGCGGAGTTTGAGAACGGGGCCAGCGTCATCGGCGAGTCCAAGATTTTCCACTGCAAAAAGAAGGAGGACTGCCGGATCACTAAGGTGCGCCTCCTTCCGGAGCACCCCAAGGCCCTGCCGGAGGCCCTGGCCGCCATCCAGGAGGCGGACATGATCATCCTGGGGCCCGGGAGCCTCTACACCAGCATCATCCCGAACCTGCTGGTGGACGGCATTGTGGACGCCATCCGGGAATCCTCCGCCTTGAAAATCTACGTCTGCAACGTCATGACCCAGGAGGGGGAGACGGAGGGCTACACCGCCTCGGACCACATTGCGGCACTGTTCAAGCACTCGGTACCGGGGCTGTTCCACCTGAGCCTGGTGAACTCCTCGCCCATTCCTCTGGATATTGCTGACCGCTATGCCCAGGAGGGGGCGGAGCTGCTGCGCTATGACGCGGATCGCTGCGCCGCCCTGGGGGTGGAGCTGGTCAGCCGCCCCATCGCCACAGTGCAGGACGGCTTTGTCCGGCACCATCCCGACAAGCTGGCCCAGGAATTGATCCTGCTCCACGCAGAGCGGAACGTCCGCATTGCCGGGGGGCGTTATCGAAAAGAGTAATGGTATCTTCCTTTACATAAACTGCCGCGGAGGAGGTTTTGCCGGTGTCCTTTTCCTTTGATACGAAAAATGAGCTCTGCCGTCTGCCGGTCCAGCGGCGCTGCTGCGCCCAGGCGGAGGCCTACGGCATTTTGCTCTACTGCCACACCTTCAGCTCCTCCGAGGTCCGGATCATCACGGAGAATCCCAACTTTGCCGCCCGGCTGCCCCGGCTGTTTCAGCGGGCCTTCGACCTCCGGTTCGACCGCCAGCCGGATTTGAGCCGGGGGGAGGCGGGGAAGACGGTCTTCCAAATCACCAAGCGGGAGAAGCTGGACCACATCATCGACCTCCTGGGCTACGACCCCCGGCAGAGCCTGGCCCTGCACATCAACTTCGCCATGGTGGAGGAGGAGTGCTGCCGGGCGTCCTTTCTCCGGGGTTGCTTCTTCGCCGGGGGGAGCATCACGGACCCCGCCAAGCGCTACCACCTGGAGCTGACGGGCTCCCACCTCCAGGCCAGCCGAGAACTGGAGGTGCTCCTCCGGGAGAGCGGCTATCCCCCTAAGAGCGTGACCCGGAACGGCAGCGTGGTCACCTATTTCAAGCAGAGCGACCAAATTGAGGATTTCCTCACCCTCATCGGTGCGCCCTCGGCGGCCCTGCGAATCATGTCCACCAAGGTGGAAAAGGGCATTCGAAACAGCGTGAACCGGCGGCTGAACTGCGACAGCGCCAACTTGGACAAGGCGGTGGAGGCCGCCCAGAGCCAGGGGGCGGCCATCCGGAAGCTGGAGGCAGCTGGGCGGCTGAAGGCGCTGCCGGACAAGCTCCAGGAGACGGCGGCCCTGCGGCTGGCCCACCCGGAGCTGAGTCTTTCCGAGCTGGCGGAGACCTTTGACCCGCCGGTGACGAAGTCCTGCCTGAATCATCGGCTGAGGAAGCTGCTGGAGCTGGCGGAGAGGCTGTAAAAGGCCTTCAAAATATGTAAGGTAAAAATACTATACAACTATTATGGGAGAATTACTGCGTATGAATCAAATGGAAAGCTGGGCTCAGCGGTTCCCCATGGACCGCCAGCCCTCCCTGGAGGAGATGGACCGCTATGCGGACAACCCCCTCTGGCCGGAGCTCCGGCGGTATTTGAAAGACGCCTACGGCGCGGAGCCCCGGACGGAGTACAGCCGCTGCGGCCTGGAGCCGGGGTGGAACGTGAAATTCAAGAAGGGGAGCAAATCCCTGGCCACCATGTACCTCCGTCCGGGCTACGTGACGGCGATGGTCTCCGTCGCGCCCAAGGACGAGCCGGCGGCGGAGGGCGTGCTTCTGACCTGCACGGAGTACACCCGGACGCTGTACCAAAACACGGCCTCCTCAAAAATGGGGCGCTGGCTGATGATCGACCTGACCTCCCCGGAGGTTTTGGAGGACGTCAAGGCCCTGCTGGCCCTCCGGGCAAAACCGGCAAACATATAAAGATAGAAAGGGTGAGAATCCATGTCCTTCGTCCACCTCCATGTCCATACGGAATACAGCCTGCTGGACGGCGCGTGCCGCATTCGGGACCTGCCGAAGATCGTAAAGGAGCTGGGCCAGACCGCCTGCGCCGTCACGGACCACGGGGTCATGTACGGCGCGGTGGACTTCTACCGGGCCTGCAAGGCGGAGGGCATCAAGCCCATCATCGGCTGTGAGGTCTATGTCACGGCGCAGGGCCGGAGGCTCACCGATAAGGTCCACGAGTTCGACTCCGAGAGCCGCCACCTGGTGCTCCTCTGCGAGAATGAGGAGGGCTACCGGAACCTCTCCTACATGGTCTCCCTGGCCTGGACCGAGGGTTTTTACATCAAGCCCCGGATCGACCTGGAGCTCCTCCGGGAACACAGCCGGGGCCTGGTGGCCCTGTCCGCGTGCCTGGCGGGGGAGATCCCCCGGCGGCTGCGGAACGGGGAGTATGAGAACGCCAAGCGCTATGCCCTGGAGCTGGCGAAGATCTTCGGCCCGGACCACTTCTATCTGGAGCTCCAGGACCACGGCATCCGGGACCAGGCGGTGGTGAATCGGGGGATTCTCCGCATCCATGAGGAGACGGGCCTCCCCATGATCTGCACCAATGACGCCCACTATCTCCGCAAGGAGGACGCAGAGGCCCATGACGTGCTCCTGTGCATCCAGACGGGAAAGACCCTGGACGACGAGAACCGGATGCGCTACGAGCCCCGGAACTTCTACCTCCGCAGCGAAGCGGAGATGGCGGAGCTGTTTGCCGATTACGAGGGAGCCCTGGAGAACACGGCCAAGGTGGCGGACATGTGCCGCATGGACTTCACCTTCGGCAAGTACCACCTGCCGGAATTCCAGCTGCCCCCGGGCTACGACAGCTTCTCCTATTTAAAAGAGCTCTGTGACCAGGGCTACCGGGAGCGCTACGGCGAGGACGACGCCCACCGGGCGCAGCTCCAATATGAGCAGGACATGATTGAGAAGATGGGCTTCACGGACTACTTCCTCATTGTCTCCGATTTCGTCCGCTACGCCCGGAGCGTGGGTATCCCCGTGGGGCCGGGCCGGGGCAGCGCCGCCGGGTCCATGGTCAGCTACTGCCTCTACATCACGGACATCGATCCGGTGAAGTACGGTCTTTACTTTGAACGCTTTTTGAACCCGGAGCGGGTGAGCATGCCGGATATCGACATGGACTTCGGCGACACCCGCCGGGGGGAGGTCATCGAGTACGTCCGCCGGAAGTACGGGGAGGACCACGTGGCCCAAATCGTCACCTTTGGCACCATGGCGGCCCGGGGCGTGGTCCGGGACGTGGGCCGGGTGATGAACCTGCCCTATGCCGAGGTGGACCAGATCGCCAAGCAGATTCCCAATCCCCCCGGGGCCCACATCACCCTGGCGGACGCCCTGCGGCTGACCAAGTCCTTAAGCGACCTTTATGAAAAGGACGAGACGGTGAAGCGGCTCATCGACACTGCCCAAATGCTGGAGGGCATGCCCCGGAACGCCTCCACCCACGCCGCGGGCGTGGTCATCACGAAACGGCCCGTCTATGAGTACGTGCCCCTGGCGAAGAACGACGACATCGTGGTCTGCCAGTACGGCATGGTGACGCTGGAGGAGCTGGGTCTTTTAAAAATGGACTTCCTGGCCCTGCGGAACCTGACGGTGCTGGAGGACGCGGTGCAGCTCCTCAAGGAGCACCAGCCGGATTTCCGCCTGGCGGACATCCCGGAGGAGGACCCGGAGACCTACGAGATGCTGGCGGCGGGGAAGACCTCCGGCGTGTTTCAGATGGAGTCCACCGGCATGACCGGGGTCTGCGTGGGGCTGAAGCCCCAAAGCGTTGAGGACATCACGGCCATCATCGCCCTCTACCGTCCCGGACCTATGGATTCCATTCCCCAGTTCCTGGAGTGTGCCCACAACCCCCAGAAGGTAAAATACGACCATCCGCTCCTGGAGCCTATTCTCTCCAACACCTATGGATGCATTGTCTATCAGGAGCAGGTCATCAAGATCTTCCAAGAACTGGCGGGCTACACCCTGGGCCAGGCGGATATGGTCCGCCGGGCTATGAGCAAAAAGAAGGTCAAGGACCTGGAAAAGGAGCGGGAGGCGTTCCTCCACGGCGACGCGAAGCGGGGCATTGCGGGCTGCTCCGCCCGGGGAATCCCGGAAAAAACCGCTCAACTTATCTATGACAAAATCTATGACTTTGCGGAGTACGCCTTCAACAAGGCCCACGCCGTTTCCTACGCCGTGGTGGCCTATCAGACGGCCTACTTCAAGTGCCACTACACCCGGGAGTATATGGCGGCCCTTCTGACCTCCGTACTGGACAACTCGGACAAGGTGGCGGGGTACATCAACGAGTGCCGGGACTGCGGTATCGCCCTGCTGCCCCCGGACATCAACCGCTCCCTGGACCGCTTCACCGTGGAGGAGGGGGGCATCCGCTTCGGGCTAGTGGCCATCAAAAACATCGGCCGGGGCTTCATCCAGGCCGTCATGAAGGAGCGGGAGGAGTCCGGTCCCTTCCGGTCCCTGCCGGACTTCTGCCGCCGCATGGCGGGCAGCGATATGAACAAGCGGGCCCTGGAAAATCTGATCCGGGCCGGGGCCTTTGACTCCACCGGGGCCCGGCGATCCCAGCTGATCCGGGTCTATGAGAAGGTGCTGGACGCCGCGGCGGCCCGCCAGAGGCAGAATCTGGAGGGACAGCTGGACTTCTTCGGCATGTCCGAGAGCCGGATCCAGACGGCGGAGGACGTCCACCTGCCGGATATCCCGGAGTTCACCGCCCAGGAGCGGATGACCATGGAGAAGGAGACCACGGGCCTCTATCTCTCCGGACATCCCATGGACGCCTATCGGGACATTGTGCGGCGGCTGCGGGTCCCCCAGATCGGAAAGGTGCTGGAGGATTTTGCCCAGGAGAGCGGCCCCACCCGCTTTGCCGACGGGCAGTATGTGACCCTGGCGGGGGTGGTGACCTCCAGCAAGACCAAGACCACGAAAAACAACAGCCTCATGGCCTATGTGGTGGTGGAGGACGAGACCGGGAGCATCGAGATGCTGTGCTTCAGCCGGACGCTGGACGTCTGCGGGCCCTACCTCCGGGAGAACCAGGCCGTGGTGGTAAAGGGCAAGCTGTCCGTCCGGGACGAGAAGGCCCCCCAGCTCATGTGCGACTCCGCCTATCCCCTGGAGACGGCGGAGGGCGGCGCTCCGGCCCAGCCTCCCGCCGCCAAGCCCGATAAGCTGGTGGAGGGGGAGACCCTGTATCTGAAATTTCCCTCCCTGGACCACCCGTCCCTCCGGCATATGAAGCTGGTGTTTACCATGTTCCCCGGCGACGCCCAGGTGAAGATGGTCATGGCGGACACCCGGAAAGTCTACGGCACCCGGGCGCTGCTCCACAGGGCGCTCATCCAGGAGGCGAAGGAGACCCTGGGGGAGGAAAACGTGGTTGTCAAATAAAAGGCGCGGGTATGGTTTTTCCATACCCGCGTTTTTCACTGGCCCTCGGTTAAGAACAGCTGGATGATCTGACTGTAGTATTTTTCCGGCGCCTCCCGGAAGCGCTTTGCCGCCGCCTTGGCCTGGGCCCGGTCCACCATCATCAGCTTCAGATCCATGACGCCGCCCTTGTCGTCGGTAAGCTGGAGGCGCAGCGTGTAAGTGCCGTTGGGCCGCTCCTCCACGGAGGCCTGCACCTGCCGCCGACGGCGGAGCTTCCGGTTCCACTCCTCCAGATTTTTGTCGCAGCGCTGCCGGACGGAGTAGGGGAGGCTGGACTCACAGGCGGTGCCGTTCCGGCGGCCCTTGTCCGTGATGGCGTAGAGGCCGCTGCCGGACAGGGTCAAATGCTCCGTGCGGACCAGGTCGGCCAGGCACTCGGAGAAGTCGAAGTAGTCGATGGCGTCGTCGCAGAGGGTCAGGTCCAGGATGGCGTCAAAGGGCGCCGGTTCCTCGACCCGGGCGGCGATGTAGAGGATCAGGAATTTGATCTCCAGCTTGTCCTGGATAAAGCCCGGCATGGCGGCGGCCTCCTCTCCGGTTTTCCCTCAAAAAGCGGGGATTTTTCTTCCTTATTATACTCCGCCGGAGAGGAAAACACAAGACCGCCAGGAAGACCGAAGGTGGAAATTTGTCGAAATTTACCGGAAAGCACCTTGACGGCTTCCGCCGACATTGGTATCATAGGGACAGTTCAAAATGAGAAAGGCGGCGGCGAGATGAAAAAGAGGACGCTGGCACTGATACTGGCGGTGTGGCTGCTCCTGGCCCTGGCGGGCTGCGGCAAAAAGACGGACCCTGACCCGGAGCCGGAGACCGCGGAGAAAACGGACCCGCTTCCTCCGCTCGAGCCGGAGCCGGAACCGGAGCCCGACGTCCCGGAGGGAATCAATCCGCTGACGGGCCTGCCCATGGAGCCGGAGTATGAGAACCTGCGGCCCATCGCCATTATGCTGAACAACCTGAAGGCCGCCCAGCCCCAGCTGGGCATCTCCCGGGCGGATATCATCTACGAGGTCCCGGTGGAGGGCGGCATCACCCGGATGCTGTGCCTCTACCAGACGGTGGAGGGCGTGGACATCCTGGGCAGCGTCCGCTCCGCCCGGCCCTACTTCGTGGAGCTGGCCCTGGGCCATGATGCGGTCTACGTTCACGCCGGGGGCAGCCAGGAGGCCTATTCCAACCTGCGGAGCTGGAAGGTGGACCACATGGACGGCGTCCGGGGCGGGGAAGACGCGAAAATATTCTGGCGGGACCCGGACCGGAGAAAAAACAACGGCTATGAGCACAGCCTGATCACCTCTGGAGAAAAGATTCTGGACTACCTGTCCAAGGGAAAGCTCCGGACGGAGCACGAGAGCGGCTGGAATTACCTCCAGGCCTTCAAGGAGGACGGGACCCCGGCGGCGGGAGAGATGGCGGAGCACGTCAAGGTCCGCTTTTCCGGCTATAAGACCGGGACCTTCGACTATGACGCTGCCACGGGCAAATATCTGGTGGGCCAGTACGGCAAGGAGCACGTGGATGGCGACACCGGGGACCAGGTCAGCGCCACCAATGTGCTGGTGCTGAAAACCTCCACCGCCGTCCTGGACGACGTGGGCCGCCTCCGGGTCCAGACCACCGGAGAGGGGGAGGGCCTCTTCTTCTGCGGCGGCAAGGCAATCCCCATCCAGTGGAGCCGGAAGGACCGGGACAGCGCCTTCGCTTACACGCTGGAGGACGGCAGCTCCCTGGCCCTGGGGCAGGGAAACAGCTACGTCTGCATCCTCAGCCCCAAGACTAGCACAGTAGAATATGAATAAGCGGAAGGACCGCCCCGTTTCCGGGGCGGTCCTTGGTTTTACTTATGGCAGGCGCAGCAGCACTCTTCGTAGTTCTCTGGCATCCGCACGGTGTTGGGCGGGAAGAACTCGCCCACCGGGAAGGAGATGTTGCGGAAGATGCCGCAGGGATCCTCCGTGCCGCTTCCGCAGGCGCACTCCTTGTCGGGCATGCAGTAGTCGTACACGGGCACCAGGAGCTGGGTGTCCCGCTCCAGGCGGACGATGGAGAACTGGCCCAGGGTGACGTAGATGCGGCGGCTGTCGTCTCCGCTGGAGAGCTCCCCGTCAAAGCAGCTGTTGACAAAGGCGGGCACCTCGCACAGCTCACAGTCGCAGTCCCGCTTGCCGCAGCAGTCCATGATCCGGGCGTCCAGGACGATGGGATCCACGGCCTCGACCACGGCGATGGGGAGGTTGGAGCGGCTGGTGAGCTGGAGGTCCGGCTCGCCGGTGCGGAGCTCGGAGGAGAAGATCTTGGCGTTCCCCTCGCTGCCGAAGAGGATGGCCCGCTTGTCGAAGACGCACAGGCCCTCCACGGTGACGGGGGCGGGGCAGCTCAGGTAGGCCTGAAGGGTGACGGAGTAGAAGAAGCGCATGTCGACGGTGTAGAAGCCCCGGTTGAAGCTGACGGGCTCCACATCCACGTAGACATAGAGCAGTTTAGCGCTGCCGCCTTTGACGGACAGGGCGCGGTTGATGACGTCCACATATTGGAGCTTGGGGTAGAAGCGCAGGTCCTCGATGCAGTCCTTATCTCGACAGGAATCAAAAATCTTCCTAGTATGGATGCAAACCGCCTCTCGGATGCCGCTGAGGTCCTCCACGGGACCGGGCATGACTTTCTCGGGCATTGCAATACCTCCTAATAAGTAGCTGGCGAAAGAACAAGGTCCTTTCAATCCAGTGTATGCGCCGCCGCCCGGGAGGTGAGGGGAGAGGGCTTATTTCAGCTCCTCCCGCAGAAGGGCGTACATACAATAGGAGCCGACCCGCCCGTTTTTATAGACGCCGTTCCGCATGGTCCCCTCGCAGGTAAAGCCCGCCTTCTCCAGCACCCGGCGGGAGCCCAGGTTGTCGGCGAAGGGCTCCGCGAAGATGCGGAGGATGTCAAAGCGCCGGAACGCCTCCCGGCAGATCTGGCCCACAGCCTCCGTCATGACGCCCTTTCCCCAGTGCTCCTCCGCCAGCCAGTAGCCCAGCTCGGCGGACTTTTCGTATATGTCCTCCTTTACTGAGACGCTAATGCTTCCGACGGTCCGGCCGTCGATGACGATGGCCCGCATGAGCTGCCGGGCCTCGCCCTGGGCGATGCAGTCTCCCACAAACCACTCCGCGTCCGCCAGGGTATAGGGGGAGGGGAAGACGTTCCGAAGGTTTGCCGCGATCTTCGGATTGTCCGCCGCCGCCGCAATGGCCTCCGCGTCGCTCCGCTGCCAGGGCCTTAAAATAAATAATTCCATAAGACGCCTCCTAAGGGTAAATTTGCCGCTTATTATATCATCGGAGAGAGCGGCTGTCCATCCCCATTCCCGGTATCCCTGGAAAGAAACGGAAATCTTGTGAAGAAAGGGCTTGCAAAACTTTCAGTATCTGGTATAATGGACACATTCTGATTACACAAAAGGAAGGAAGCTCTCAATGGATTACACGATTCTCATGTTGATCGTCATGGTGGCGATCATGTATTTCCTGATGATCCGCCCGGAGAACAAGCGGAAGAAGAAGGCCCAGGAAATGCGGGACAGCCTGAAAAAGGGCGACACCATCACCTCCATCGGCGGCATTGTGGGCCGGATCGTCTCCGTCGGAAAAGACACCATTGTCATTGAAACCAGTGACGACCGGGTCCGCATGGAGCTGACCAAGTGGGCCGTCAGCTCCGTGGGCGTCCAGAGCGGCGAGCAGCCCGAGGAGAAGAAGGAAAAGAAGGAAGAGAAAAAGCCCGCCAAGAAGGAAGAGGAGACACAAGAGCCGGACAGCGGCAAGAGCGACTGGAACCCGGAGCTCTGATCCCTCCCGAAGCGAATTTGTTTTTGCCCCCAAAGCATAAAAGCGGCCTCCCCCGGAATATGCTCCTGATAAGAGCATGTTTCGAGGGAGGTTTTTTTGTATGGCGAAGGGACGAAAAAAGCTGGCGGTATGGCAGGGCTTCCTGGCCGGGGGACTGCTGACCCTGGGTGTGTACCTGGCGGGCCTGCTGCTTCTGACGCTGCTTCTGGTGAAGGGCGCGCTGTCGGAGGGGGGGAGCTTCCCCGTGGTGGCGGCGCTCTGCATTCTGGCCTGCCTGGCGGGGGGACTGCTGACGGTGCGCCTGACCCACTGGCGGGCGGGGGGGCTGCTGACGGCGGCGGCGTTTTTGTGCGTGCTGCTCCTGGCGGGGCTGGGCTTCTGGGAGGAGGTCTCCTGGCTGGGCCGGGGCGGCGTGCTGCTTCTATGCGGTTTGGCCGGGGGGCTTCTGGCCGGGATCGCCGGGCCCAAAAAACGGCGTCGGCGGAAGTGAGCGGCGAGAGGCTCTTTGTGGGATTGCACAAAAACACCGCTGACTTCCAAAATTATCCATCTTTTGCGATAGCGGGCCGTACCCGGAAAGGGGAGGAGAGGGGGCGCAGATATGGGAGAAGGGGGCGGGAGCGCCCCCCAAATATGGACGCCGGCGGAGCGGGATCGAAGCTCCGTTCGATTCGATTGTCGAAGTTTACATAACGCAGTTTACATAACATTTTGTCATAACTCCCAAAAAAGTGCTTTCTTTGGGAAACATCTTGCGAAAAGCGGAAAAATGAGCTATATTATGAGTGCAAACAAAATTTATGAAGTATCACACTTCTCCCTTGCCGCTGCCGGCTGGAGGGTGTTTTCTTATCTGAATCATCCGGCTTTTTCAAAACGCGTATAAGCCGCCGCCCGCTCTCATAGAATGAGACGAGGTGAGGCGGTTTGAAGTGGAAGAGGCGGGAAACGACGGAGTGGAGGCGGCAGCTGTCCCTCCTGCTGGTCCTGGCGCTGTTTTTTTTCGCCGGCGTTCTTTTGGGACAGGTTTTTTCCGCCCGGGTCCCGGACGCCACGGGCGATGAGCTGGCCTGCTACCTGACGGATTTCCTGAAGGTGGAGGAGGGGGACCCCTCCCCCCGGACGGCGCTGTCGGCGGCGGTGCTGTATTTCCGCTATCCGCTGGCGGCCTTCCTGCTGGGCTTCGCCTCCATCGGCGTGCTGCTGCTGCCCCTGATGAGCGGGGCGTTCGGCTTTTTCCTGTCCTTTTCCGTCTGCTGCTTCACGGCGGCCTTCGGCTCCGAAGGGGTGCTGCTGGCGCTGGCGGTGTTCGGCCTCCGGTGCGCGGTGACGCTGCCCTGCTATTTCCTGCTGGCCGTTCCGTCCCTGGAGCGGTCCGCCGCCCTGGCCTGCCTCTCCCTGGGAGGAGGGCGGCGCGCGGCGCCCGTGCTGTACGGCCGGGAGTGGTGGAGCCGCCTGGCGGTGATTTCCGGAGCCCTGCTGGCGGGGATGTGCGCCGACCTGATGCTGGCCCCCTGGTTCCTGCGGCAGCTTTTGGCCCGGATTCTGGTTTGATAAGAAACAATGTTCCCGGTTGGCGAGACTGGTAAAGAGAGAAGGGATTGTTACGAACGAGATCGCGCGCTATGAGGAATATCTGGTAGGGGAGAAGCACGCCTCCCAGAATACCGTGGCCTCCTACCTGCGGGATGTGACCCAATTCGCGGACTATTTGAAGGTCCAGGGCTCCGGACTGCTGGAGGCCACCGCCGAGACGGTCCAGTCCTACATGGACTGGATGCAGAGCCGGGGAAAGTCCGCCGCCTCCGTCACCCGCTTTCTGGCCTCCGTAAAATCCTTCTACAACTTCCAGCTCTTCAGCGGCAAATTGAAGACCAATCCCGCCAAGGGGGTCGCCGCCGCCAAGGTGAAGCGGAAATACCCGGAGATCCTGACCTCCAAGGAGGTGGACCTGTTCCTGGAGCAGCCCCAGTGCGTGGACGCCAAGGGCTTCCGGGACCACGCCATGCTGGAGCTGCTGTACGCCACGGGCATCCGGGTCAGCGAGCTGATCGCCCTGGAGCTGGACGATTTGAACCTGGCCGCCGGCTTTATCCGCTGCTCCGGCAAGGGCAAGGAGCGGATCATCCCCCTGTACCGCACGGCGGTGAAGGCCCTTCAGGACTACGTCTGGAAGATCCGGCCCCAGCTGGTCTCCGACGAGGAGGAGACCGCCCTCTTCGTCAACATGAACGGAGAGCGGATGAGCCGCCAGGGCTTTTGGAAGATCATCAAGTACTATCAGGGAAAGGCGGGCATCCAGAAGGAGATTACGCCCCACACGCTGCGCCACTCCTTCGCGGCGCATCTGCTGGAAAACGGGGCCGACCTGCGGTCCATCCAGGAGATGCTGGGCCACGCGGATATCTCCTCTACCCAGATCTACACCCACGTGGTGAAGGGAAATCTGAAGGACGTCTACCAGAAGGCCCATCCCCGGGCATAAGAACGTACATCGGACAGGCGCCGCCAACTTGGCGGCGCCTGTTTTCCGGCGTTTTACCTGTTGCGCTTCCCGGCTAAATTTGCTATACTGACTAAGAATGCAAGCCGAAAGGGGCGGACTATGCGGATATTAGGCATCGACCCCGGCGTTGCCACCATCGGCTTCGGGCTGGTGGAGGCGGACCGGGGACAGGCGCGGATGGTGACCTACGGGGCCATCACCACCCCGGCGGGGCTTCCCTTGAGCCGGAGGCTCTACCAGATCGGCGCCGATATGGAGGACTTGATCGGTCAGCTGAGGCCGGACGTCATCTCTATAGAGGAGCTGTTTTTCAACACCAACATCACCACGGGCATCGCCGTGGCCCACGGCAGGGGGGTCCTGCTCTACACCGCCGAAAAGTGCGGCGTGCCCCTGTTCGAGTACACCCCTTCTCAGGTCAAGCTGGCGGTGACGGGGTACGGCAAGGCGGAAAAGCGGCAGGTGATGGACATGGTCCGGCGGCTTTTGAAGCTGCAGAAGGTCCCCCGGCCTGACGACGCCGCCGACGCCCTGGCCCTGGCCCTGTGCCACGCCAGGAGCTTCACCTCCCGGCTGCCCCGGGAGGCGGGCGTGCCGGAGACAATCTGACCGAGACGAAAAGCGGAGGCGTTATGTTTTACTATCTGGACGGCACCGTGGCGGAAATCCTGCCCTACCTGGCGGTCATTGACTGCGGAGGCGTGGGCTACGCCTGCAAGACCACCAACAACACCCTGGCCTCCCTGAAGAAGGGCCAGCGGAAGAAGCTCTATACCTATCTGAATGTGGCGGAGAATGTTTTCGAGCTCTATGGCTTCGCCTCCCAGAGCGAGCTGAACAGCTTCAAGCTGCTGATCGGCGTCTCCGGCGTGGGGCCCAAGGCGGCGCTGGCCATCCTGTCCTCCGGCACGCCGGAGACCCTGGCCATGGCCATTGTCACGGGGGACGAGAAGGCCCTGACCGCCGCCCCCGGGGTGGGGAAGAAGATCGCCCAGCGCATCATTCTGGAGCTGAAGGACAAAATGGCCAAGGAGACCGCCGGAGGACTGGACTTTTCCGGCGGCAAGGCCGTTCCGGCGGCGTTTGGAAACAAGGCCGCGGACGCCGCTCAGGCCCTGGCGGTGCTGGGCTACTCCAGCCAGGAGGTCTCCGTGGCGCTGAAGGGCCTGGATATGGAGCAGCCGCTGGAGGAGATCGTCCGGCAGGGCTTGAAGCGAATGGCAAAGCTTTAAATTGTTGGAATTGCAGCTAATGTATAGTGAAATAACTTTACATAATATTCTGCCGATTTGCCGCGTTCTCTGCCGTTGAGCCGCCGAAAGCCCGTGAAAAGGCGGGCCGCTTTACGGCAAATTGCGGGGAGAGGAGCCGGAGATGGAGATACTTTTGCCCAGGCTGATCACCTTTGGATTTTTGGGAAGCATACTCGCGATGTTCCGGTTCGCCAAATACTGCCGCCTGCTGAATAGCCGGGACCTGGAACAGGAGGAGGCAGAGCGGTATCAGGCCAAAGCGCAGAGGTGGCTGGCAGCCGTCGGGGCCATGCTGGGCATGGTGGCGCTCTCCATCATCGCGGGGTTTATCCTCCAGTGAAATTTCCCGGGAAAAGGATGTGATCGTGTGAGCATCGATTTCGGAAGCGATATCTATGAGGAGCCCATTGTGGCGAAAACCTTCCTCCAGGAGGACGCCCAGGAGGGCTCCCTCCGGCCCAGGAGCCTGCGGGAGTACATCGGCCAGGAGAAGGCCAAGGAGAACCTCTCCATCTTCATTGAGGCCGCCCGGAAGCGGGAGGAGTCCCTGGACCATGTCCTGCTCCATGGCCCCCCGGGACTGGGCAAGACCACCCTGGCGGGCATCATCGCCCAGGAGATGGGGGTCAACATCCGCATTACCTCGGGTCCGGCGATTGAGAAGCCGGGAGACCTGGCGGCGCTGCTGACCAACCTGAATGAGGGGGACATCCTCTTCGTAGACGAGATCCACCGGCTGAACCGCTCCGTGGAGGAGATTCTATACCCCGCCATGGAGGATTATGTGCTGGACATCATTGTGGGAAAAGGCCCCGCCGCCAACTCCATTCGTCTGGACCTGCCCAGGTTTACGCTCATCGGGGCGACGACCCGGGCGGGACAGCTCTCCGCGCCTCTGCGGGATCGCTTCGGCGTGACGCTGCGGCTGGAGCTCTACACGCCGGAGGAGCTGGCGAAGATCGTCACCCGCTCCGCCGGGATCTTGAATGTGGACGCGGCGCCGGAGGGGGCCTATGAGATCGCCCGGCGGTCCCGGGGCACGCCCCGCATCGCCAACCGGATGCTCCGCCGGGTCCGGGACTTCGCCCAGGTCCGGGCGGACGGCGTGATTACCAAGAGCGTGGCGGACCAGGCCCTCTGCGCCCTGGAGATCGACTATCTGGGCCTGGATCCGGTGGACCGGAGGATGATGGAGGCCATCATCGACAACTACGGCGGCGGCCCCGTGGGCCTGGAGACCCTGGCGGCCACCATCGGGGAGGAATCCGTGACCCTGGAGGACGTCTACGAGCCCTATCTGATGCAGCTGGGCTTTTTGACCCGGACGCCCCGGGGGCGCTGCGTGACGCAGAAGGCGTACCAGCACCTGCATAAGCCCATTCCCGGCGGCGCGGCCCCGGAGGACGTGATGGAGCAGCTGCGGCTGTGAGCGGCGTGTATCTGGCCTCCGTCCGCCTCCGCCGGGAGCTGCCCGGGGAAAGCTGGCTCCGGCTTCTGGGGCCGGTAAATTACTTAATAGAGGGCGGCGTCCTGAACTTCGACCGGCCCGTCACCTTCCTGGTGGGGGAGAACGGGACGGGGAAATCCACCCTGCTGGAGGGAATCGCCGTGGCCTGCGGCTTCAATCCGGAGGGCGGCACCCGGAATTTCAATTTCTCCACCCGGGCCACCCACTCCGTGCTGGGAGAGTATCTGACTCCCGCCCGGAAACGGTATCCCAGGGATGGCTTCTTCCTCCGGGCGGAGAGCTTTTACAATGTGGCGACCAACATTGACGAAATGGACGAGGAGCCCTCCTTTTCCCCGAGGCTGATTGACAGCTACGGCGGCGTATCCCTTCACAGCCAGTCCCACGGGGAGAGCTTCCTGGCCCTGGTCCAGAACCGTTTCGGCGGGGAAGGGCTGTACCTGCTGGACGAGCCGGAGGCGGCCCTGTCGCCCTCGCGCCTCCTGACGCTGATGGGGGAGATGAACCAGCTGGTGAAGGCGGATTCCCAGTTCATCGTGGCGACCCATTCGCCGATTTTGATGGCGTTTCCCGGGGCCAGAATTTACGAGCTGAGCGAAGAGGGTATCCGTGCGGTGGAGTACCGGGAGACGGAGCACTACCAATTGACAAAGCGCTTCCTGGACGATCCAGAGCGGATGCTGCGGTATCTACTGGAGGAGGAAATATGACGGAGTTTTTGTTCTGGCTGTTCATGCTGGCAACCGCCCTGCTGATTCCCGGGAGCATGCTTCTCCTGGGGCGGAGCTTTACGAAAAAACCGCCGGGGGAGATCAACGGCGGCTATGGCTACCGCACGGCCCGCTCCATGCGGAACCGGCAGACCTGGGAGTTTGCCCATGCCTACAGCGGGCGCTTCTGGGTCCGGGCAGGGCGGCCCACGCTGGCGGTTTCCCTGGTGTGGATGGCGCTGCTGTTTGGGCGGGACATTGGCACGGTGGGGAAGCTTGGCACAATTTTATCTGGAATACAACTGATCCCGTTTCTGGCGGTGATCCCCGCTACAGAGCGGGCGCTGAGGCGGGAATTTGACAATTTTGGAAGAAAGAGGTAACGAATCTATGGGCAAGCTATTTGGCACCGACGGCATCCGGGGCATCGTGGGGGAGAACCTGACGGCGGACCTGGCCTTCCGGGTGGGGCAGGCCGTGGGCACGGTTTTGATGGAGGAAAAGGGGGGGCAGCGCCCCACGGTGGTACTGGGCAAGGACACCCGCATCTCCTCCGATTTGCTGGAGGCGGCGCTGATTGCGGGGCTGTGCTCCGTGGGCAGCGACGTAAAACCCGTGGGAGATATTCCTACGCCCGCCGTGGCCTACCTCACCCGGCAGGAAAAGGCGGACGCGGGCATCGTGGTTTCCGCCTCCCACAACCCCTATGAGCACAACGGCATCAAGGTTTTCAACAGCCAGGGCTACAAGCTCTCCGACGCGCTGGAGGAGCGGGTGGAGGAAAAAATCCTTTCTAAAGAACCCATGGCTCTCAAGACCAGGGGGGAACTGGGCCGCCGCCATCACGGCATGAAGCAGCTCAAGCGGGATTACATCGACTTCGTGGCCTCCACCATTGACTCGGATTTGGCGGGGCTGCGCATCCTGGTGGACTGCGCCAACGGCGCCGCCAGCGCCACGGCCCCGGAGCTGTTCGGACGGTTCAAGGCCCACACCGTCTTCCTCCACCGGACCCCCGACGGCGTGAACATCAACGATTGCTGCGGCTCTACCCACCTGGAGGACCTGGAGGCCCAGGTGGTAAAGGAGGGCTATGACATCGGCGTGGCCTTCGACGGCGACGCGGACCGCTGTCTGCTGGTGGATGAAACCGGCGGCGTGATAGACGGCGATAAGGTCATGGCCGTCTGCGCCCTGGACATGAAGCGCCGGGGCGTCCTCCGGGGAAACGCCATCGTGGCTACGGTGATGAGCAACCTGGGCCTCCACGAGTTCTGCCGCAATCATGGAATCGACCTGGCCTGCACCGCCGTGGGAGACCGGAATGTGCTGGAGGAAATGCTCCGCCGGGATTTCCGCATCGGCGGCGAGCAGTCCGGGCACACCATCTTTACCGCCTTGGAGACCACCGGAGACGGGCAGGTGACGGCCCTTCAGTTCCTCCAGGTCCTGGCCCGGGCGGGGAAGAAGGCGTCGGAGCTGGCCTCCGTCTGCGCCGCCTATCCCCAGGTGCTTATCAACGTGGAAGTGCCCCACAGCGGCGGCGTGAAGGAGAAGATCATGGCCTCCCGGGAGCTGGCGGAAGCCGTGGAGCAGCAGGAGGCCGCCCTGAATGGGGAGGGCCGGGTGCTGGTCCGCGCCTCGGGGACAGAGGCCCTGATCCGGGTCATGGTGGAGGCCAAGACGACCGAAATTGCGCAAAACGCGGCCGATTTTCTGGTTAGCCTTATAAAATCACTAAAATTTTAAGGAAAATTCCCGTTAATTTTGATAAATTGCTTGACATTTTCCTGAACAGATGGGTATAATACAACATGCGCAATACTTACGAGAACGATGTGCCGGATCTGGCGCGGCAGCCGGATGAGGAGCTGTGCCTCCTGGCGGCGGCTGGAAACCGTTTGGCGGAGGAAACCCTCGTCACCCGGTATAACCGCCTGGTCCGCACCTGCGCCCGCCCCTTCTTTCTGGCGGGCGGCGACAGCGAGGATCTCACGCAGGAGGGTATGGTCGGCCTCATCACGGCCGTCCGGGAATACGACGCCGGGAAGGAGGCGTCCTTCCGCACCTTCGCCGAGATCTGCATCCGCAGCCGGCTCTACTCTGTGCTCCGCGCCTCGGCGCGGGATAAGCAGCAACCGCTCAACCAATCGCTATCCCTAGACGACTCCCATTTTGACAGCAATCCCCTCACCTCTGGGACCAATAATTTGGCGCAGCGTAATCCCGAAGATTTCCTGATCGACAGGGAACACACGGCAGCCCTCTTATCCGGTGTCCGGAAACAGTTGTCCGAGTTTGAAGCAAAGATTTTGGGGTTCTATCTGGAAGGTCTTTCTTGCAGGGAAATTGCAAAAGCGGTGAACAAGCCCCCGAAATCCGTGGACAACGCCGTGCAGCGCATTCGACGCAAGGTGGCGCGGCAATTACTTTCCGGCGATCTCAGCAAACGCTGAACGCAATATAATTTTCTTTTCAAAGAGAGGGTAAAATCATGTACGAAGACAAGACCTTAGTGTGCAAAGAGTGTGGTCAGGAGTTCGTGTTCACCGCCGGTGAGCAGGAGTTCTATGCCGAGCGCGGCTTCCAGAACGAGCCCCAGCGCTGCAAGGCCTGCCGCGACGCCCGCAAGAACGCCGCCCGTGGTCCCCGGGAGTATTTCACCGCTGTCTGCGCCGCCTGCGGCGGCGAGGCCCGTGTGCCCTTCGAGCCCCGCTCTGACCGTCCGGTCTACTGCAGCGAGTGCTTTGCCAAGATGCGCGAGGAGCAGCGCTAATCGGTTTTTCCGGTTTTCGTCTCTTGTGCCAATTCACTGAAAACAGCCCCGCGTGAAAGCGCGGGGCTGTTTTTCGATCTTCCCGGCCTTGCTTTCGTCGGATTTTCTATTGAATTTGGGCAAATAATAGAGTATAATAGCTGGATGATGGCCGTCCCGCGGAAATTTGTTCCAAAGGTCCGGACGGCTGAACGCTGAATTCTATTTCAATACGGAGGAATCCCAACATGATTGAGATCACAAAAGACACCATCATCGGCGATATCCTGGACATCGCCCCCCAGACCGCGCCCATCTTCCTGTCCATCGGCATGCACTGCCTGGGCTGCCCCTCCTCCCGGGGGGAGACCGTAGAGGAAGCCTGCATGGTCCATGGCATCGACGTGGAAAAGCTGCTGGCTCTGGTGAACGAAGAAGCCAACAAGAAGGCGGAGTGACGCCGCCTTGCGGGACTTTGCACTGACGCCCCGCCTTCGGCTGCTGGCGGACTGGGTGCCCCCCGGCGCACGGCTCGCTGATGTTGGCACGGATCACGCCTATCTGCCCGTGTGGCTCCGGCTCCACGGGCGCGTGGTCTCTGCCATTGCCTGCGATCTGCGGGAGGGTCCCCTGGC
>CAJUOD010000037.1 GCA_910587875.1 uncultured Oscillibacter sp.
CCCATGGGCAGCTCCGGGGCTGCATCGGCACCACCGAGCCCACCACGGAGAGCGTGGCCTGGGAGATTGTCCAGAACGCGGTTTCCGCTTGCTCTCGGGACCCCCGGTTCGTTCCGGTCGGCGTGGAGGAGCTGGACAGTCTGGAGTACAGCGTGGACGTGCTGGGCCAGCCGGAGCCTATCTCCTCCCCGGCGGAGCTGGATGTGAAACGATACGGCGTGATTGTCTCCTGTGGTGGCCGCCGGGGCCTGCTGCTGCCCGACCTGGAGGGCGTGGATACAGTGGAGCGGCAGATCGACATCGCCCGGCAGAAAGGCGGCATCAGCTCCCGGGAGAAGTATACCCTGAAGCGGTTCGAGGTGGTGCGGCATTTATGATCTGCGAGTTGTGTTTTCACCACTGCGACCTGTCCGAGGGGCAGACCGGCCTTTGCCGGGCCAGGGCCTGCCGGGATGGTGAAATCGTCCCCTTAAACTACGGCAAGCTCACCAGTCTGGCCCTGGACCCCATTGAGAAAAAGCCCCTGCGCCGATTCCACCCCGGAAGTATGATTTTGTCCGTGGGCAGCTTCGGGTGCAATCTGCGCTGTCCCTTCTGCCAGAACCACGAGATTTCCATGGCCGGAGAAGGGACACTTGAAACCGTGGAGCTCTCCCCGGAGGCTCTGGCGGACAAGGCGCTGGAGCTGCGGCCCTGCGGCAATATCGGGGTGGCCTATACCTACAACGAGCCGCTGGTGGGCTATGAGTACGTCCGGGACTGCGCCGCTCTGGTCCGTGAGCGGGGGATGGTCAACGTCCTGGTCACCAACGGCACCATCGAGGAGGCCCCCTGGCGGGCGCTGCTGCCGCTCATCGACGCCGCCAACATCGACCTGAAGGGGTTTACCTCGGAGTGGTATCGAAGGCTGGGCGGGGGTCTGGAGACGGTGAAGCGGTCTATCCGCTTGGCGGCGGAGCGGTGCCATGTGGAGGTGACCACCCTCCTGATCCCCGGCGAGAACGACAGTGAGGAGGAGATCAGGGCGCTGGCCCAGTGGCTGGCGTCAATAAGCCAGGAAATCCCGCTGCACCTGTCCCGGTTCTTCCCAAGGTATCGGATGACAGACAAGCCGCCCACGCCGGTAGAGCGGGTGTACCGCCTGGCGGACGAGGCCAGGGAGTATCTGTCCTTTATCTATACGGGGAATTGCTGAAGAGAAAACCGCAGGTATCCGTTTTTTGGATACCTGCGGTTTTTTTGATGCTGACGGCTGTGCCCCGTCATGTGGCCGGCGGGAGGAACTTCTTCCGCGTTTCTTCCCAGCGGCGGGTGAGGTACTCCTCCACGCCGCGGTCCGGATGCCTGTACAGCCAGGCGGAAAGATCGGAAATCCGGACGGACACGATCCTGCCGTCAAACAGCTCAAAGGTGCCGAATTTTTCAGAGGCCACCACAGCTTGCGAGAAGGGCAGAGTGTTCAGCGCCTCGCTCCAATAGCCCTTGAGAAACGGATAGGTCTCCGAGAGCAGCGGGCTTTTGTAGCGGCTTTTGCGGCAGCATAAGGGACAGGTGTCCGGATTGACCTTGGCGCGGTTTCCCATGCTGGCCTGATAGGTTCTTCCGCAATTCCGGCAGACCCAATAAAATTTGTACGAGACCGTGGGGGCGAACATGCTTGGCGTCAGGCGGCCGTTCAGGGTCGGGTGCCAGTCCTGGGCAAGCTGTGGATACCTTGCCTCAAAGCTGTTCTTCACAGGGACCTGGACGTACTGCTGCAGGATGGAGAGCTGGTCCCGCATGATGTCAATGTTGGGATAGGAGTCCCGGTTTGGAAAGAGGGAGCGCAGCAGCTCCAGAATCGCGTCGTCATATCTGCGGCAGACCTTGCTGTTCAGGGAGAAAACAGGAACAGAAATCAGCTGGACGAGAGGGTGAGGCATAAGGGGCAGCTCGGCCCCCTCCTCCACGATGACATAGACGCGGTAGTACTGGGCCAGGGCGTACACCTTGCCCAGGTCGGTGGAGACGCGGCGGCGTTTGTTGACCGTGGTGTGGTAGTATAAGCTGTTGAATTCAATCACGGTCTTCTGCGAGGGGAGCAGGAGGTCGATGTTCTTCTCCGTATAGGGATCGTCCTGACCGCTTTGGACATCCGGGGCGCACTTTTGAAGGTAGAACCGAAAGGCCTGCTCCGCAAAGGAGGTCCGACGCCGCTGATAGCAGATAGGACATCCCCGGTCCAGATAGGTGCGATTGGACACCCGGGCCTGATAGCGATGCCGGTTGGAGCAGATAAACCAGAGCTTGCCGGAGAACGAGGGGAGGATCATTTCACCGGTGATCCCGCCGTTGCGCGCGTCGTCCAGCTCGGCGGCGATCTGCGGGTGCGTGCTTTGCAGGCAGTTTTCTTTTGTTACCGCCGTGTTTCTCCCGTTTCCGCAGAGGGGGCACAGAAGCTTTCCGCCCCGATCCGAAATCCGGACGGGCTCGGGCAGCTGATAGCGGCATTCGGGGCACCTCAAGTAGAACGCCTGATGCGTGGACGGAAGGACGTCTTCTATGGAGACGGAATTGCGCTCCGGGTCCCACCACCGCGCAGCCTCCGGAATGACCGTTGAAAGGTTGTAGGAAGGGGATGGACGCTCCCCCGTGCAGTAAGGACAGCAGGTGGCCTCGTTCCGCCGGGTGATGACGTTGTAGGCGCGGGTCTTTAAACGGTTTAGCTTGTTTGGCGCGTGCGGCCAGGACATGCCGCAGACAGAACACCGAAATTGATATTCCTTTGCCGTGGAGAACGGCACCTCCGACGGGGGGAGCGGATTTGCCTGCCGGTCGTACAGCGCCAGGAGCTCCGGCCGGTTATGTTCCTTGCACCACTCCTCCAGAGAACGGGATCCCTTTTTCATGGCGTTAAAGGCCCCTTACCCCTTCACCGCCAGCAGGTCCTTGCCCGCCTGGATTTCGCCTTCCGCGACGGGGGCCACGCTCTGGTAGTCCTCGGTGTTGCAGATGATCATGGGGGTGGTGAGCAGATAGCCCGCCGCCTTGATCGCCTCCATGTCGAAGGAGATCAGCAGGTCGCCCTTCTTCACCTTCTGCCCCACTTCCACGTGGGCCTCGAAGTGCTTGCCTCCCAGCTCCACGGTATTGATGCCGATGTGGAGCAGGATCTCCACGCCGTCCTCCGTCACCAGGCCGATGGCGTGGTGGGTGTCGAAGAGATTGTCCACCTCCCCGTCCGCCGGGGCGTAGAGCTTGCCCTCGCTGGGCTCCACGGCCACGCCGTCGCCCAGGATGCAGTTGGAGAAGGCCTCGTCCTGGACCTCCGCCATGGGGACCACCGTGCCGTTCATGTGGGCCGCCAGCACCGCGTCCTGCTTGGCGGGGGCGGCGGGCTTTTCGGCGGCGGCAGGGGCCGCGGGAGCGGGGGCGGAAATCTGGTCCAGCCGGTCTGCCTCAGGGCTCTCCATGAAGTCCACCAGGTTGGACTTGATGACGGCCACCTGGGGCCCGTAGACCACCTGGACGCCGTTGCCCTTGTGGATGACGCCGGAGGCCCCGGACTGCTTGAGCATGGCGTCGGAGACCTTCTCCGGGTCGATGACCGTCACCCGGAGGCGGGTGGCGCAGCAGTCCACGTCGGAGAGGTTCGCCTTGCCGCCCAGGCCCTTGAGGATCATGGCGGAGACGGGGTCGGACACGCCCGCGGGAGAGGAGCCGTCGGGGCCCACGCCGGTCTTGGCCTTGAAGTCCGAGCGGGTGAAGAGCTTGGTCTCTTCGCCCTCGTCCTCCCGTCCGGGGGTCTTCAGGTCCATCTTGGTAATCATGAAGTAGAAGGTGAAGTAGTAGACCACGAAGTACGCCGCGCCCACGATGACAATCCAGATCCAGTGGGTCTTGGCGTTGCCCTGGAGGACGCCGAAAAGGGTCAGGTCGATGATGCCGCCGGAGAAGGTCATGCCCACGCCTACGTTAAAAATGTGCATCAGCATATAGGAGAGGCCCGCGTACACGCAGTGGACGGCGTACATCAGGGGGGCGACGAAGAGGAAGGTGAATTCCAGGGGCTCCGTGATGCCCGTCAGCATGGCGGTGACGGCGGCGGAGATCAGCAGGCCGCCGGCCACCTTGCGCTTCTCGGGCTTGGCGGCCTTGTACATGGCCAGGGCCGCGCCGGGGAGGCCGAAGATCATGAAGGGGAACTTGCCCGCCATGAAGCGGGTGGCGGAGACGGAGAACACCTCCGTAGACTTGGAGGCCAGCTCCGCGAAAAAGATGTTCTGGGCCCCCTGGATGGTCATGCCGTCCACGACGGCCGTGCCGCCCAGGGCGGTCTGCCAGAAGGGCATATAGAAGACATGGTGCAGGCCGAAGGGAATCAGCGCCCGCTCCAGGATGCCGTAGATCCAGGTGCCCGCGTAGCCGGAGCGGACGACCAGGTCGCCCAGGGCCGCGATGCCCATCTGGACGATGGGCCAGACGTAGAACATGGCGATGCCCACCACCACGAAGACGGCGGTGCAGACGATGGGCACGAAGCGGGTGCCGCCGAAGAAGGACAGCACCTGGGGCAGCTGAATCTTATAGAAGCGGTTGTGCAGCGCCGCCACGCCCAGGCCCACGACGATGCCGCCGAAGACGCCCATCTGTAAGGTGGTGATCCCCAAGGTGGAGGTGGTGGTGTTGGCCGCCATGGCCTCCACGCCGCCCCGGGCCGTAATCATGGCGGAGATGGCCGTGTTCATGACCAGGTAGGCGATGGCGCCGGAGAGGGCCGCGACTTCCTTTTCCTTCTTCGCCATGCCGATGGCCACGCCCATGGCGAAGAGCAGGGCCAGGTTGTTGAAGACGGCGCTTCCGCACTGGTTCATAATGTCCAGGATGGTGTAGGCGAAGCCGCCCTCATAGATGACCCCGGTGAGGCCGTAGGCCTCCAGCATGGTCTGGTTGGTGAACGAGCTGCCGATGCCGAGCAAGAGGCCCGCCACGGGCAGCAGGGCGATGGGCAGCATGAACGAGCGGCCCACCCGCTGCAAAACGCCGAAAATCTTGTCCTTCATAGAATGTCCTCCTTGTCACACAGTATGGCTGAAATTACAAAAACCCATACCGCCCGGACCGGAGAAGCCTCCGGCCCGGGCCGCATGGGTCTCGCCCGAAATTGGTCACGATCCCGCCGTGTTTACTTGCTTGCCAGGTTGATGCGCTTTAAGTGGATGGTCAGATAGACGAGCTCCTCGCCGGAGACCTCCCGCTGGTAGGTGTTCTTGATGTACTCCCCCACGCACTGGGCGCATTTGTAGTGCTGTTTGCAGCTGCGGACAATCATCTCCTGGAAGTCCGGGTCGTAGTCCCCGGAGGGGCCCGGCGCCGCCTGAAAGAGCCGCTGGGCGAAGTAGCGCAGGTGGACCACGAAGCGGTTGAAGTCCAGGGACTCCCGGTCAAAGCGCTTCTGGTAGAAGTACTCCACCACCTCCAGGGTCCCCTCGATGAGCTTGGTGATATCCACCATGACGCTCATGGAGGTGTTCAGCTCCGCGTTTACAATGTGCAGGGCGATGAAGGCCGCCTCGCTGGGGTTCAGGTCCGTATGGGTCTCCTCCCGGATGACCCGGAGGCAGTGCTGGCCCAGGCGGTACTCGGCGGGGTAGTAGCTCATGATGGCCCCCTCCAGGGGGTTGGTGAACTCCACGCCGTTTTCCTTCCGCTTGATGGCGAAGCTGATGTGGTCCGCCAGGGTGATGAGCAGGGACTCGTTCAGCGGGGCGGTGAGCTGGGTCTTGATATACTCAATGAGGTCCTGGGTGAGGCGCAGGTGCTCGATGGGGATCTGCTGGCAGAGCTCCCGGAGCTTCCGCTGTTCCGCCTTGCCCTCCATGTGGTAGGTCTTCTCAAAAAGGGACGGGTCCACCCGCTCCCCGATCTTCCGCTGGAAGCCCAGGCCCTTCCCGGTGACAATCATCTCTCCGCCCCGGTCGTCCACCACGCAGAGGATGTTGTTGTTGATGACTTTTTTGATCCGCATCCTCCGCCCCCTAAAAAAACAGACCGACCCTGTTCCGGCATCCCGCCAAGGCGCGGGGACAGAGCCGGACAGAGTTGGTCAAGCCCGGCGAACCGGTAACATTCCAACATAAATTCCGGTAACATCATAGCCTCCCCGGGCGGAGAAGTCAAGGGGGAGAGGGCCGGAGCGAAAGCGATTCTACCGTTTCCACAATTTGACTTGGGATTTTTGACAATTGCGCCAAAAAGCGGCAGGGCCGGGCCGCCGGGGACGGGCCGGGGAAGATTGACAGCCGCCGGAAGTCCCGGTATAATGTCGAATAAGAGGGAAAAAGCCGGGCTGCGGGCCCGGAGACGGGAGAATGGGAACGGATGGCAAAACGCTTGGCGGCGGGGGCCCTGCTGGCCCTGGCGCTGATTTGGGCGGTCTCGGCCTCTCCCCTGGCGCGGGCCGGGGGCCGGACGGCCCGGGACGAGGAGATTCTGCCGGAAAATTTGGCGGAGGCCCCGGCGAAGCCGAAGGCTGAGAGCGGGCTGATCCCCGTGGAGCTCATAGAGCCCGCCGCCGGGGCGGAGGATTGGGAGGCCGTGGAGGCGCCGGACGTCCCGGAGGAGGGGCTGGACGCCGCCCGCTGGGCCCTGTGCCGGGAGCTGCTGGCCCCCCGGGAGGACGGGCGCTTCGGCCCCGAGGAGCCGGTGAGCCGGGCCGAGGCGGTCCAGGCCCTGTACCGGCTCAGCGGCATTCTGGTGCCGGTGGGGGACTGCCCCTACCCGGACGTGCCGGAGGAATACCGGGACGCCGCGGCCTGGGCGGACAGCGTGGGGGTCAGCGGCGGCGTATCAGAGGGGCGCTTCGAGCCCTTCGCCCCGGTGACCCGGAGCCAGCTGGCGGTGATGCTCCGCCGCTTCGCCGCCTGGCGGGGAGAGGACGTGGAGAGCCGGACCGCCGTGTCCTGGGAGGACGGGGAGGTCCCCGCCTATGCCGGGGAGGCCGTCAACTGGGTGATGGACCGGGGGCTCTATGAGGGCATGACGGACAGCGGCCTGTACCCGAACCTGCCCGTGTCCCGACTGCAATTGGCCGAAATCCTGGCCAGGCTCCAGAGGGACCGGGACCCCCTGGCGCCGCCGCCGGCCCCGCCGGAGGGCGGGAGCCGTTCCCGGGAGAAGCATGAAGAGCTGGATCAGGCTGTTGCCGACGCCGCCCGCCGCCACGGGGCGGTGGGGGTTCAGGCTGCCGTCATTGAGAACGGGGCCGTCACGGATACATACTGCTATGGCTGGGCCGTGCAGGACAGCGTCCCCATGACGGACGCCCACAAGCTGCGGACCGCCTCCCTCTCCAAGGTGGCGGTGGGCCTCTCCGCCGCCCTGCTGCGGGAGGAGGGAGCCGTGGACTACGACGCGGACATCGGGACCTACTGGAGCGTGGAGACCTGGAGGCCCGTCACGGTGCGCTCCCTGCTGAGCCACACCTCCACCCTGCTGAACAGCGAGAGCCTGGCCTGGGACTACCGGGGGGTGAAGGCCCAGCTGGCGGACCCCTCCGGCTATGCCGGGGGCACGCCGGGGGACCCGCGGTATTGGAGCTACAACAACCACGCCTTCGGCATCCTGGGCCAGACCCTGGAGCTGGCGGCGGGGCGGTATCTGGACGACGTGCTGGAGGAGCGGCTTCTGGGCCCCCTGGGGGCGGACGGCTCCTTCGCCGCCGGGGAGCTGGAGGAGCCGGAGCTGGTGACCCAGCTGTACCGGAGGAGCGGCCCGGGCCGCTCCATCGGGAGCCAGCTGGGGGTCCGCCTCTGGAGCGCGCCGGGGGCCACCGGGCGGCAGTTCGCCGGGGGCTTTACCTCCAGCGCGCAGGACTGCGCGAAGCTGACGGCCCTGCTGGCGGGGGACGGCTGCTTTGAGGGCGTGCGCCTCATGGAGGCGGAGTCCGTGGAGCTGATGGAGGACTGTGAGGACCGGGCCCTCCCCGGCGGGAGTTATCAGGCCCTGCCTATGCGGCTGCGGTTCGACCTCTACGGCCGGGAGCGGCTCTACTACCACACCGGCAGCGCCTACGGGGTCTACAACCTCTTGAGCTACGACCCGGATACCGGGGACGGCGTGGTGGTCCTGACCACCGGGGCCGACGGGGGGAAGGACCAGTACGATATCTACGCCGTCTGCGGCGAGATCGCCCGGGCGGTCTACGAGGCCATTGACCGATGAGAGAAACGGAAAAACACTCCGGGAGCTTCCCGGAGTGTTTTTTGGCTCAGAAGAGCTTTTTCAGCCCGCCCAGCTTGTCGCCCAGGTCGGCGGCGGCCAGCTTGGCCTTGATCCCCGTCACCAGGGGCTGAAGCTGCTCCTCCGGCAGGTTTACGCCGGTGAGCTGCTCTAGGGTCTTCACGGGGTCCTTCTGGAAGCTCTGGAGGAGGGCGGGGTCCTTCTGGAGCTTGGCGGCCAGCTCCTCGATCTTGGCTTTGATATCAATGCTCATAGGGTCGCTCCTTTTCATGTTTCCTGCGCCGGGGAGAGCCCGGCGGCAGGTTTATCATACGGAATTTGGGGATATTTGTCAATCCTTTTTGGTCAAAAACGGAGAAAATATGAAAAATTGAAAATTTCCCTTACATGTTTGCCCAGATTTGTGGTAAACTAACAGGGTAAAGAATCAAAATTGCCGGGAGAAAGCCCGGCGGAAAGGAGGAGCGATGTTTCAAGTCGGAGAGCTGGTGGTGTACGGCTCCACCGGCGTGTGCCGGGTGGAGGGAATCTCCGGGCTGGACCAGCCCGGCGGGGACCGGGGGAAGCGGTACTACCTCCTGAAGCCCCTGTGGCAGGAGGGGATGATCTACGCCCCGGTGGACAGCGAAAAGGTGCCCATGCGCCCGGTGATGGGCCGGGCGGAGGCAGAGGCCCTCATCGACCGGATGCCGGACATCCCGGCGGCGGCCTGCCGGGGGAACACGGCCCAGGCCCTGGCCCAGCAGTACCAATCCGCCGTCCGGGACGGGGGACACCAGGCCCTGATCCAGATGATGAAGGCCATCCACCACAAGCGGGGCGTGGCGGAGTCCAAGAACCGGCGGCTGGGCATGATCGACGAGCGCTATATGAAGCAGGCGGAGCGGATGCTCTACGGCGAGCTGGCCACGGCGCTGGAGATTGGCTACGACGACGTGGAGGACTACATCGCCGCCCGGCTGGAGGGCGCGGCGGAGTCCGCCGGATGAAAAACAGGGAGACGGGGAAACCCGTCTCCTGTTGTTTTTATGGAGAGCGCCGGAGTTCCGGGAGATGGCCCGGTCAGGGGACCGGGCCCCACAGCCCTTCTGCCGATAGAACACCCAGTGGGGCCCGCACCCCTGTGCGGGCCATTTTTCTGTTACCGCGCAATCTCCCGGACCAGCCGGGCAGTCATCCCCCAGATGGTATGGCCCCCATAGTGCCAAATGGGAATCTCCACCCGGCCATGGCTCCAGGGGTAGTCCCGGGGGATGCCCACGGGGCCGTAAGGGAAGTCCTCCGGCACGTGGGGGACCAGCTCATAGCTCCGAAGCTCCGGCTCCGTCTCCCGGAAGAAGGCCAGGGGGACGGTGAAAACCTCCGCCACCTCCGCCGGGGAGGGGCGCAGGGCGGCGAGGCCCGCCGGGGACACCAGGCCCAGCACCGGGCGGAGGAGAAAGCCCCGCTGGTTGCAGATAAAATCCGGCGTGCCCAGGAGGGTCACCTCCCCCCGGGGGATGGACAGCTCCTCCTCCGTCTCCCGGAGGGCGCAGTCCCGGGGGCACTCCCCCGGCTCCATCCGCCCGCCGGGGAAGCAGACCTCGCCTCCCTGGGAGACCTGGGAGGAACGGACCTCGAAGAGCAGATGGAGGCCGTCCGGTTTCTCCGCCAGGGGACAGAGAACGGCATAGCTCCGGGAGGCCCCCAGAAGGCCGGGCTCGCGGTCCTGATAGCGGCGTCTCAGCCGCTCCAGCTCCCCGGTCACAGCAACATGGTCAGCGCCTGGCGGCGGTTCTCGATCTCCACCGCCGGGGCGCTGGGGGCGTACTCCCCGTCCAGGGACCAGGGCAGGTCCTCCTCCGTCTCCAGCTGGATGGAGGAGACGTGGCGGAAGACCAGGCCCTGGCTGTCGTACTGCTGGTTCAAGAGTGCGTGGACCAGGCTCTGGAGGTCCGCCGCCGTCTTGGGGCTGGGAATTAGGAGCAGCTCGAAAAGGCCGTCGTCCAGCACCACCCGTTCCGGGGCCAGCTTCATCAGCCCCCCGATGGAGGTGGAGTTGCACACCGCGCCGAAGAGGTATTCCCCGTCCAGGGCCTCCCCGTCGGCAGCGAGGCGGACCCGGTAGGGCCGGAGAGTGCTCAAATCCTTCATGCCCTCCAGGATGTAGGCGAAGTGGCCCAGGGCGTTTTTGGCGTTCTGGGGGGCGGCGTAGCTGGTGCGGGTGAAGGCCCCGAAGGAGGCCACGTACAAAAAGCTCCGCCCGTTCCAGAAGCCCACGTCCAGAAGCCGGGGCACGTTCCGGGCGATGGCGGCGGCGGCCTCCGCCGGGTCGCCGGAGATGCGGAGGCTGGCGGCGAAGTCGTTGGTGCTCCCCTGGGGCAGGTAGCCCAGGAGGGGAGGCCGCCGGAGCTGCACCAGGCCGGAGGCCACCTCGTTCAGCGTCCCGTCGCCGCCCACGGCGACAACTAAGTCGTACCGCCCGCCCTCCCGCTTGGCGGTCTCGGCGGCGTCGCCGGGGGCGCGGGTCTCATGGATGGAGAGGAGCCAGCCCGCCTGGGAGAGGGCGGCGGCGGCGTCGAACAGGGGGCCGTGGGACTTGCTCTTCCCGGCCCGTGGGTTGACGATCATGAGGAGCTTGCGGGGCTTCATGGGTCATGCCACCTTTCGTGAGATTGTTTTCCAAGTACCAGTATAGCAGGTTGCTTGTGAAATTACTGTTAAAATTCCCAAACTGCGGATTGCAATTCCCCCCGGCCCCGTGTAGAATGAGGGAAGAGAAACAGGAGGCGGGGCCATGGAACGGAAGAACAACTACATCAGCATGGGGGTGACGGCCTTCCTGACCGCCGCCGCCGTTTTGCTGTTCTACGACACCCTCTTCGGCGGGAAGGTCCTGCTGGCCCTGCTGGAGACGGTGAAGCCCATCCTCTACGGGGCCTTCATCGCCTACCTGCTGGCCCCCATGGTGAACTTCTTCGAGCGGCATCTGTTTCCCCCCCGCCCGGGGAAGCCCCGGAAGCGGTCCCAGGCCATGCTGATCCATACCGTGGGCATCGGGCTGGCCTGGCTGGTGGTGTGCTTCTTCTTCTACCTGCTGGCCTCCGTGCTGCTGCCGGAGCTCTATAAGAGCGTCCTCCAGCTGGTGGCCAACGTGGACAAGTACTACCAGACCATCAGCGGCTGGGTGACCAGCCTGTCCAATCACCTTCTGGAGACCTACCCGGACCTGGCCCAGCAGATTGTGGAGAAGCTGGGGGACTACTTCCAGGACTTCGGCAAGTGGCTGTCGGGCCTGCTGCCCCAGCTCCAGACGGTGATGACCACCGTGTCCGGCGGCGTGTGGAGCGCCGTGAACTTCCTGATGGACCTGCTGGTGGGGGTCATCGCCTCCGTCTACCTCCTGGCCACCAAGGAGCGCTGCGCCGCCTACGGGCGGAAGCTGGTCTACAGCCTCTTCCCCCGGGAGCAGGTGGGCCTGGTCCTCCGGGGCGTGCGGCGGGCGGATATTATCTTTTCCGGCTTCGTCCGGGGGAAGCTGCTGGACTCCATCATCATCGGCATCCTGTGCTTCGTCTGCTGCTCCATTTTGAAGTTCCCCTACACGCCCCTGGTCTCCGTCTTCGTGGGCGTGACCAACGTGATCCCCTTCTTCGGGCCCTTCCTGGGGGCCATCCCCAGCACGTTTCTCATTCTCCTGGTCTCCCCCCGGCAGGCGCTGTACTTTGTCATCTTCGTCCTGGCCCTCCAGCAGCTGGACGGCAATGTCATCGGCCCCAAGATTTTGGGCAACACCACGGGCCTCTCCAGCCTGTGGGTCATCATCGCCATCTTAGTGGGCGGCGGCTTCTTCGGCGTGGCGGGCATGTTCTTCGGCGTGCCCGTGTGCGCCTGTCTCAACAGCCTCATCAACTTCTTCGTGGACGCCCGGCTGCGGAAAAAGAGCCTCTCCCCGGAGGCCGGGGAGTACTTGGCGGGAGGGGCCTATGGGCCCAAGCCGGAGGACCCGAAAAATTTGTGAAAACTATTGCAATCTCCATCCCCATCGTGTACAATACGGCCTTGTGGGCGGTCCGGTTCACGGACCGCCTCTTATTCTGTCCGGGCGGAACATCATCCGCCCCACACTGACCCGGTTTCCGGGCAGTGATACGAGGAGAAGACCATGAAGACACGGAAGCTCTTGGCGCTTCTGCTTCTGCTGGGTCTCCTGAGCGCGGCACTCTGCGGATGCGGAGGCGGCAGCACAGGCACGACGGCGGAAAGCAAGCCCACAGACGGCTACACCAGCACCGGGACGGAAGCCCCGGCGGACCCCCAGCCCGCGGAGACGCACCCCAACGAGATCACCGTGGGCATCGCCCAGGACCTGGATGAGAGCCTTGACCCCCACAAGGCCGTGGCGGCAGGGACGAAAGAGGTCATGTTCAACGTATTCGAGGGCCTCATGAAGCCCACCCCGGAGGGAGATTTGATTCCCGCCGTGGCGGAGAAATACGAGATCTCCGACGACCAATTGACCTATACTTTTACGATTCGGGACGGCATCAAGTTCCACAACGGGGAGACTGTGACGGCGGGCGACGTGGTGAACTCCATCACCCGCTGCATCGAGCCCTACGAGGCCGATGTTCTGGCGGTGGAGCCCCTGTCGTCGGTGGAGAAGGTGACGAGCGTGGACGAGCGGACCGTCCAGATTCGCCTGAAAGAGCCCAACACCGAGTTCCTGGCGTACCTGACCCTGGCCATCCTCCCGGCGGAGTACGACGGGCAGGATACCGCCCCCGTGGGCACCGGGCCCTTCAAATTCGTCTCCCGGGCCGCCCAGGACAACATCGTTCTGGAGCGCTTCGAGGACTACTGGGGCGAGAAAGCCTATCTGGATAAAGTCACCTATAAAATCATCGAGAACGCGGACAGCATCCTCATGAGCCTCCAGAGCGGGGCCGTGGACCTGTTTGCCCATTTGACCTCCACCCAGGTGGCCCAGCTGGGGGACGACTTCAACATCGAAGAGGGCACCATGAACCTGGTCCAGGCCATGTACCTGAACAACGCCGTAGAGCCCTTCGACAATGTGAAGGTCCGCCAGGCCCTGTGCCACGCCGTGGACCGCCAGCAGATTCTGGACCTGGCCTTTGACGGCTACGGAAGCCTCATCGGCTCCAGCATGTATCCCGCCTTCGGGAAGTACTTCGACGAGAGCCTTACCAACTACTACCCCCACGACGTGGAGAAGGCCAAGGCCCTCCTGGCGGAGGCGGGCTATCCCGACGGCTTCTCCATGACCATCACCGTGCCCTCCAACTACCAGCCCCACATCGACACCGCCCAGGTGATTGTGGAGCAGCTGAAGGAAGTGGGCATTAAGGCCGAGATTCTCCCTGTCACCTGGGAGAGCTGGCTCAACGACACCTACATCGGCCGGCAGTTCCAGGCCACCGTGGTGGGCGTGGACGCCTCCACCATGACGGCCCGGGCCCTGCTGGAGCGGTTTACCTCTACGGCGGGTAATAACTTTATCAATTACAACAGTCCGTTGTACGACTCCCTGTTTGTGAAGGCCACCTCCAGCGGAGGGGACGAGGCCCAGACGCAGTTTTACAAGGAGATGGAGGCGGACCTGACGAAGAACGCCGCCAACGTGTACATCCAGGACCTGGCGGACCTGGTGGCCGTCCGGAAGGGGCTCACGGGCGTGCGGTTCTACCCCATCTACGTGCTGGATCTGTCCGGCATCCGGTATACAGACTGATATAGAAACGGCGAGAGCGGAGTGTGAAGATCGGGGAGACCCGGGGGCTTCACGCTCTGCTCTCCGCGCCTTTCGGAGAGGGTTCTGCCTATGAAATATGCGTTGAAACGGGCCGCGGCGGGGCTGGCCACCGTCCTGATCGTCTCCTTTTTGACCTTTGCGGCCTTTGCCCTCATCTCCGGCGACACGGCCACGGCCCTGCTGGGGACCTCCGCCACGCCGGAGCGGCTGGCGGCCCTCCGGGCGGAGCTGGGGCTGGACCGGCCCCTGCCGGTCCGGTATGGCGAGTGGCTCCTGGGCTTCTTCACCGGGGACCTGGGGGTCTCCACCAGCTATAAACAGCCGGTGTGGGAGATCCTGGGTCCCAAGCTCCGCCTGACCCTGTGCCTGAGCCTGATGAGCTTCGCCCTGATCACGGCGGTATCCATCCCCCTGGGGCTGCTCTCCGCCGGGCGGCAGCGGTTTGAGGGGGCCCGGACGGCTTTAAACCAGCTGGGCATGGCTGTGCCCCCCTTCTTCACGGGGATTCTGCTGTCCTGGGTCTTCGGCGTGGGGCTGAAGTGGTTCACCCCGGGGCAGTTCCCCGACGCGGGAAAGGACTTCGCCGGGGCGGCGGTGTATCTGCTCTTTGCCGCCGTGGCCCTGTCCATCCCCCGCATCGCCATGACGGCCCGGATGCTCCGCAGCACGGTCCAGGAGGAGCTGGGGAAGGACTACGTGCGGACCGCCATCTCCCGGGGAAACGACCGGGGCCAGGTGCTCCGGCGGCACGTGCTGAAAAACGCCCTGCCTCCGGTGGTCACCTTCCTGGCCCAGACCATGGCGGAGATTGTGGCGGGGAGCATCGTGGTGGAGCAGGTCTTCGTGATCCCCGGCCTGGGGCGGATGCTGGTCACCTCCATCGCGGGGCGGGACTACCCGGTGGTCCAGGCCATTGTGGTGATTCTGGCCTTCTGGGTGGTGCTGGCGGGGACGGCGGCGGACCTCATCAACCAGCGCATCGACCCCCGGCTCCGGACAGGAGGCGCGGCATGAAGAGACGAAACGGATTTTTAATCGCCGGGCTGGTTCTGACCTGTGCCCTGGCGGCGCTGATTCTCCTGGGCTTCTTCTGGACGCCCTACGACCCCAACGCCATGGCGGCGGGGCCGAAATTTGACGGGCCGTCCCTGGCACACTGGATGGGGACGGACAACTTCGGCCGGGACATCTTCAGCCGGGTCCTCAAGGGCGCGGGGGCCACGGCCTCCATCGCCCTGGCGACCCTGGCCATCGGGGCGGTGTGCGGCTGCCTGGTTGGGGCCCTGACGGGCTATTTCGGCGGGCCGGTGGACGAGGTGCTGATGCGCCTGAACGACGCGCTGACGGCCTTCCCCAGCATTCTGCTGGCCCTGGTGGTCATCTCCCTGCTGGAGCCGGGGAGGAAGATCAACGTGATCATCGCCCTGGGGCTGGTGTTTATCCCCAGCTTTGCCCGGGTGACCCGGACGGCCTTCGCGTCGCTACGGGACGTGAACTATATCAAGAGCGCCCGGCTCATGGGGGCGTCCAGCGCCCGGCTGCTGGCGGTGCACATGCTGCCCAATACCCTGCCGGTGCTGCTGCCCGCCCTGACCATCGGGTTCAACAACGCGGTGCTGGCCGAGGCGTCCATGAGCTTCCTCGGCATCGGGGTCACGCCGCCGGACGCGTCTCTTGGCTATATGCTATCCGAGGCCCAGGGGATGCTCTTCGCCGCTCCCTGGTATGCCGGGGGGACGGGCCTTGTCATCGTGCTGATGGTGTTCAGCGTGGGCTTACTCGGCGAGGGCCTGCGGCGGCGGGACAAGGGGGTGCTGTGATGCTGGAGATACGGGACCTTCACGTGAAGTTCCACACCCGGGACCGAGAGGCCGTGGCCGGGGTGAACCTGTCCATCGGGGCGGGGGAGATCGTGGGCCTCGTCGGGGAGTCCGGGTCCGGGAAGACCGTCACCGCCATGAGCGTGGCGGGGCTGCTGCCCCGGAAGCAGTGCGCGTACGCCGGGGAAATTCTCCTGGACGGGGCGGAGCTCCTCCACGCGGACCGGGCGGACCTGCGAAAGATCCAGGGCCGGGAGATCGGCGTGGTGTTCCAGGAGCCCCAGAGCGCCCTGGACCCCCTGATGAGGATCGGCCCCCAGGTGGAGGAGGTCCTCCGGGTCCACACGAAGCTGGGCCGGGAGGAGCGCCGCCGTCTGGCTCTGGAGGCCCTGGCGGCGGTGGAGCTGCCGGAGGCGGAGGCGGTGTACGAGAAGTACCCCCACCAGCTCTCCGGGGGCATGCTCCAGCGGGCCATGATCGCGGCGGCGGTGATTGCCAAGCCGAAATTACTGCTCCTGGACGAGCCCACCACGGCCCTGGACGTGACCATCCAGGCCCAGATTTTGGAGCTCCTGAAAAAACTGAACCGGGAGTCCGGCGTCTCCATGCTCTTCATCTCCCACGATTTGAACGTGGTGCGGAAGCTCTGCGGCCGGGTGGCGGTGATGCAGCGGGGGGAGCTGGTAGAGGAGGGGGAGGCCCAGGAGGTCTTTCACCATCCGAAGCACCCCTACACCCGGCGGCTCATCGCCGCCATCCCCACCCGGAAGCGGAAGGAGGAAGAGGCGTGAGCGAGCTGGTTCTTTCCCTGGACCATGTATACAGCGGCTACAGCGACGGCCCCCTGGGCAGACGGCAGCGCCAGGAGGTGCTCCATGACGTGACCTTCGACGTGCGCCACGGGGAGATACTAGGGCTGGTAGGCGAATCGGGGACGGGGAAGTCCACCCTGGCCCGGACCATCCTGGGTATGGTGAAGCCGGACCGGGGCACGGTGACCCACTACACGAAGCGGCCCCAGATGATCTTTCAGGATCCCTACAGCTCCCTGAACCCCTTTTACAGCGTGGAGTGGACCCTGGAGGAGCCCCTGCGGGTCTATGGCAAGTACGATAAGGCGGAGCGGAAGCGCCGGGTCCGGGAGATGCTGGAGCGGGTGGAGCTGCCGGCGGAGTGCCTGACGGCCAAGCCCTCGGAGCTCTCCGGGGGCCAGCGCCAGCGGGTGAGCATCGCGGCGGCGCTGATCCGGCGGCCCAGGTTTCTGATTGCCGACGAGCCGGTGTCCGCCCTGGACGTGACCATCCAGGCCCAGATTCTGGACCTGCTCCGGTCCCTCCGGCGGGAGCTGGATTTGAGCTACCTGTTCATCTCCCACGATTTGAACGTGGTCTACCAGCTCTGCGACCGGGTGCTGGTGATGAAGAGCGGCCGCATCGTGGAGCAGGGGACCGTGGACGAGATTTTTGACCGCCCCAAAGAGGAGTACACCAAACAATTATTAGCCGCTGCGGAGTGACGATGAAAGCACTTTTTCAAAAGTACCGAAAACTCCATATCTGGCTGCTGGCGGACCTCCTGGCGCTGCTGGCCTTCTTCTCCCTCCGGGGACAGCGCCCCCTGATGAACGCCGTTGCGGACGGCTTCACCGGGCCCCTCCGGCGGGGGCTGGGGAAGCTCTGCTACCTGGTGCCCTTCTCCGTCATGGAGATCGTGGAGGTCCTGGCGGTGCTCATTGGCGCGGGATATGTGATCTGGAGTGTCATCGCCGTGGCCCGGGCCAAGGGGCGGCGGAGGGAGCGGGCCTATGGCCTGGCCCTGGGGGCCCTCTGCGCCGTGCTGGCCGTGTGGGCGGGGTTCTGCCTCCTGTGGGGGGTGAACTACTGGACCGACGGCTTCCAGGACAAGTCCGGCATCTACGCCCAGCCCGTGGCCCTGGAGGACCTGCGGGCGGTGACGGAATACTTTGCGGACCGTGTGGCGGAGACGGCGGGGGACGTGGAACGGGAGGAGCACGGGCTTTTCGCCGTCCCCCGGGAGGAGATTCTGGCAAGCAGCGTCCACGCCTACGACGGGCTGACGGAGGCGTTCCCCTTCCTGGCCTTCGACGACCCGGGCGTGAAGCCCATGGCCTTCTCCCGGCTCATGAGCGCCCTGGACTTCACGGGGTTCTACAGCTCCTTTACCGGGGAGTCCAACGTCAACGTGGACAGCCCGGCCTGCATGCTGCCCTCCACCGTGTCCCACGAGCTGGCCCACCAGCGGGGCTTCGCCTCCGAGCAGGAGTGCAACTTCCTGGCGGTGCTGGCCTCCACAACCTGCCCGGACCCGGCCTATCAATACTCCGGCTGGCTCATCGGGTATGTGTACCTGGGCAACGCCCTGTACTCCCAGGACCCGGAGGGCTATTGGGCCATCCGGGAGAGGCTGCCGGAGGAGGCGCAGCTGGACCTGGCCTACAACAACGCCTACTGGGCCCAGTTCCAGGACACGGCGGTGCAGAAGGCCAGCAACAAGGTCTACGACGGCATCCTGAAAAGCTACGGCGACGAGCGGGGCATCCAGTCCTACGGGACGGTGGTGGACCTGCTGGTGGTCTATTACCTCCCGTTCTGCGGGCGGGCGTAAAAAAACGGCGCGGCCTGCAAGCCGCGCCGTCTTCTCTTTGTCACCAGCCCCTGCCGGGGAAGGAGGCCCGGGCCTCCAGGGTCAAGCCGGGATTGGGGGACTCCGGGGCGGGATTCCCCTGCCGCTCCGCCAGCCGCCGGACGGCGGCCAGAACCGCCTCCCGTTCCTCCGGGAGAAGTTCTTTGCGCAGCCGGTTGGAAAGGGTGCCGGGGGCAATGCCCAGCTCCTCGGCCACCCACCAGTAGTAAAGGCCCGCCCCCTCGATGGCCGCCCGGATATCCTGATTCCGCATGGGGCGCTTTTTCTGAGTCTTTCCGTTCATGAAAGGTTCCTCCTCGTTGTCGATTTGCGCGTGTTAACGCCGTCAACAACGGCTCCCATAAGGGCGGCGTTGCACGGGGGAGGACAACCGGAGGGGAAATTTTGGGGTCAACCGTCAATTAACATTCCAACTAAGATGCCCAGCACCGCCGCCAGGGCGGGGAGCTTGCTCTTCCAGAGGCTGGACGCCTCGGGCAGGAGCTCGCCGAAGACCACATAGAGCATGGCCCCGGCGGCAAAGCTCAGGGTGAGGGTCAGGGCCGTGGGGCCCAGGGTGCCCAGGCAGTAGCCCAGGGCGGCCCCCAGCACCGTGGGGGCCCCGGAGAGGGCCGCGATGCCCGCCGCCCGCCAGCGGCGCTCGCCCCCCGCCACCATGGGGGCGGAGATAGCCATGCCCTCGGGAATGTTGTGCAGGCCGATGACCGCCGCCATGGTCCAGCCCTGGCGCATGGTGCCCCCGATGAAGGACGCGCCGATGACCATGCCCTCGGGCACGTTGTGCAGGGCGATGGCGGCGGCCATGACCAGCCCCGCCAGCACCAGGCCCCCGGAGGGCTGACCCCGGTCCAGCAGGGCGTTGAGCCCCGCCGTGACGGCGCAGCCCAAAAACACGCCCAGGGCCACCAGCTCCATGGCTCCCGGGGCGGCGGCCTCCGTCAAAAGTCCGAAGCAGGACACCGAGACCATCACCCCGGCGGCGAAGCTCAAAAGCAGACTGGCCTCCCGGCCCGAGTCCCGGCGAAACAGGGTGGCCAGCGCCCCGCCCAGCCCGGTGCCGCCGATTCCGGCGGCGGCGGTGACCAGCAGCGTGGTCCACAGGCCCATGGTAATACTATCCATTAAACATTACGTCCCTTCCTTTAAGCGATACCCTAACAAGTTTATTATAACACCCTATTCCCCGCCTGTCCAGAAGATGAGGGGAAAAAGAGGGCCGCCCGGGAAAGGGCCGGTTTTTTACAGGATGTCAAAAATCCGGCTGAAATTTTGGAGGGGGCGGAGGGAGGCTTTTCCTTGCATGCCCCCCGGGGCTATGGTATCCTATCCTAAATAAAAAGCGAGGGGGCACGGTTGATGCTGGTACTGGATTTCATCAACGTCGGCAACGGGGATTCCATCCTGATTCAAGAGTTCGCGGGAGAGCGGCGGCGCTTCGCCATGCTGGTGGACTGCGGCCACGACAGCCTCATCCGGGACGACCACCCCGGGGAGCTGGACCCCCGGTCCCAGAGGATTTACGCCGGGGACTTCCTGAAAAAGCAGGGCATTGACAAGCTGGACATCCTCCTGGCCACCCACTTCCACCGGGACCACATCGGCGGCCTGGGCCGGATTCTGGACGCGGTAACCGTGGATCAGCTGGTCTCCACCTACGCCCCGCCGGAGGGCCACGGCCCTCTGGACCCCGACGGGGACAACGGCCTCCCCAGCGCGGCCCGGAACCTGCTCCGCTGCCTGGACATCTACGCCGGGGCCCTCCGGGCGCACCCGGGCCGGGTCAAGGAGTTCGTGGAGATCCCCGGGGACAAAGTGGAGACCCTCCAGCTGACGGAGGAGCTGACCATGGAGGTTTACGCCGGGGAGCCCGCCCTGTACCCCCGGCAGAAGGCGGTCTACGACGCGGCCTTCCGGGGGGAGCGGAACCGGCACGACCTGATGCGCTGGACAAAATCCATGAACATCTCCAGCCTCCGCCAGAGGCTCCACTACCACGGAAAGGAGATCGTCCTGGGGGGCGACATGTACGGCGCGGTCTGGGACAACGACACCCTGGCCCCCTGCGACATTTTGAAGCTGCCCCATCACGCGTCCCTGACTTCCTCCACGCGGAAGACCGTCAGCCGCCTGGCCCCCAAGACCATCGTGGTCTGCGTGGCGGCGGGGCGGCCCGACGAGCGGCCCCACCCCTATGTCATCTCCATGCTCCGGGAGTACACGGAGGACGTGCGCTTCACCGACGCGGTGGACATCCCGGGATTGGTGGAGCCCCAATTCCACGAGTCGGTACATATGGAGATTGAATGAGAAAAGGCCGGGACGTAAGTCCCGGCCTTTTTATGCGGCTTATTTCCGTTCGGCGCTGATTGTAGGGGCGGCTATTAGCCGCCCGTTCTGCAAAGGCGGACCGATTCCGTAAGGCGGGCCGGTTCCGTAAGGCGGGCGGCTGATAGCCGCCCCTACAGGGCTTTACTCGTGGGGAATCTCGTACACCACCCCGCCGACGCTGACGCTCTCCAGCTCCTCCAGGGGGATGATCTCGTCAAAGACCTGCCCTTTGGTGCAGTGGGAGACACCCGCCTCATAGTCCGGGCTGACGCTGCCGCCGGAGCGGCCCAGGTCGATGACCGTGCCGTCGGTTTTCGTCAGCAGAATCTCGATGTTCTCCAGGAACCGCTGAGCCCTCGGGGCGTCTTCGGGACTCTGCCGCCCGCTGGGGGCGTCGCTCCAGACCACCGCCATGTCCGCCGTGTAGGCCACCCGGACGGCGATGGGGGAGATGGTGAGCTCGTCAATGGTGAAGCTGATATCGTCCTGGGAGAAGGTTTCCCCGCCGCCCAGGTGGACGGAGCAGTCCTCGTAATCCACCTCAAAGCGCAGCCGCCACTTGCCGGGATAGAGAATCTCGTCCCGGTCCGCCTCCGGGGCCATGCACCGCAGGTCCTCGAACTCCGTGTGGGCGGTTCCTTTAGTCAGGGGCACGTTGGAGCTGACGGTTTCCACCAGTTGGATCCGGTCGTCCTCCGGCTCCTCGTCTACGAACCAAGCGCCGCCGTGGCTTCCGCCCCGGGCCCAGCTGGCCCCGCCGAAGCCGCCCATCATCAGCATCCGGTTGTCCAGATTCTCTCCCTCCGGGAAGAAGCGCTCCCCGTCGTCCCGGCTGATGGTGTAGACAATCACCGCGTTGTACTGGTCCCCCATAATGGCGTCTGCCGTAATCGTAATTCCGTTGTCGGAGTCCGAGGCCCCAATGGGACGCCCGATTTTGTCAATGACCTCTGTCTGGGCCACGGACCCGCCGAACAGGGGGGCGAAAATCTCTGTGGGGCTGGGCAGGATGCCCGCCGCCCCGGCTCCCACCGCCAGGGCCATGACCATGGCGGCGGCAATCAGGGCCGTGCGGAACACCGGGCGGCGGCGTTTCGCCGTCCCGGCGGCGGTGGAGGCGGCGGCCTCCGCCAGGGCCTTTTTCTGTGTTTCCGTAAAGCGCAATTGGCTCATCTCCTTTTTGTAGTCAAACAGATCGCTCATTGTCGGCACCTCCTAAGACGTCTCTGAGCTTCGCCCGGCCCCGGGCCAGGCGGGTGTGGACGGTGGCGGTGGGCACGCCGAGAATCTTCCCGATCTCCGCCGCCTGATAGCCCTCGTAGTAGAAGAGGTAGATCACCGCCCGGTAAAGGGCGGGCAGCTGGTTCACCGCCGAGAGGACGCTGCCGTCCCCCGCCTCCGGGGCGGGGACCTCCAAGACGGCCTCCAGGCCGCAGGTGCGCTTCCGCCAGGGGCTTTTCAGAAGGTCCTTGCAGGCGTTGGCCGCCATGCGGAGGACATAGGCCCGCTCGTGTTCCGCGCTTTCAAACTCCCGGGGCTCCGTCAGCAGCTTGACAAAGACCGTCTGGCAGATGTCCTGGGCGTCCTGGGTGTTTTTCAGGTAGGTATAGCTGAGGCGGAGGATGGCGTCGGCGTAGGCATTGGCCAACCGCTCCGCCTGCTGGTTTGTGTTCATGGCGTCAACTCCTTTGGAGCGCTCTCAGTATGGATACGATCCGGCGGGGCGGATACTTTCAGCCGGGGGAAATTTTTTCAAAAAGGAAATCCGCCCCGGCGGACCGGGACGGATCTTCAGACAGCGGATCAGCGCTCTATGTAGGAGAAGGAGCCCATGAACTGGGCCGGGGCGCCGGGGACGTGGCGGCTGCCCTCGAACTGGTAGTCGTAGACGGCGATGACGGAATTATACGGCTGGTCCAGGCCCTTGGAGTAGACCTCCGCCAGGGCGGCGCACAGCTCCTCGCCCAGGGGCGCTGCGGCCACGGCCGGGTCCTGGGAGGGGGCGCCGTTGAACTCGTAGTCGAACACTTCCGGCTCGAAGGGCCAGAGGTCGCCGTTAAAAAAGTCCTGGGTGAAGGAGGGGACCTTTTCGCCGTTCTCGTTCCGCTTGAAGCGGTTCTCGGCGTACAGCGTCAGGGCTTCCTTGCTCTCAAAGTTTCCAAGCCAGATGGAGACAATGCCGGATTCTTCCATGGTGATTCTCCTTTGTCGTGATTTGATGGGGTCAGCGCAGGACGGAGCCGCTGAGGATGTAAAATTCCTCCTGGCAGGGGAGGACCCGCTTTTCCATGGGGGGCAGGCCCTCGTCGAAGCGGCGGGCGGCCTCCTCGTCGAAGCGCATGACGGGGCTGTCCCGGTAGACCCAGGGGCCGCCGTCCAGGGCGCGGGGCCGAAGCTCCTTCACCAGCATGGCGGTGGGATAGCTTCCGTCCTCCAGCTGGACCAAATGCCGCTTGCAGCATTGGAAGCCCCGGGAGACGTAGTTGGCGGGTGCGCCGAAAATCACCACCGCGCCCCAGCCCAGCTCCGCCGCCCTGGACAGGGAGTGGTCCATCAGGCGCTTCCCATAGCCCTGCCGCTGGCGCTCCGGCGCGACGCAGACGGGGCCGAAGGTCAGGATTTCCCGCCGCTCCCCGGCTTCGTTTGTCAGGCTGGAGCGGGTATACAGGATGCTCCCGATGATCTCCCCGTCCAACTCCAGCACGAAGTCCAGCTCCGGCACAAAGTCCGGGTGGTCCCGCATGACGTGAACCAGGTAGTGCTCGTGGCAGCCGGGGACGTAGAGGTTGTAGAAGGCCCTGCGGGTCAGGTTCTCCACGGCCCGGTAGTCCGCCGGGGTCTCGTTTCGGATGTTCAGCATGTCCGCGCTCCTTATGGGGAATGGGGCCGCCGCCGGCCCGCTGCTATTACTATACCAAAGGTTTGGCGGCTTGTCCACAAAAACCCGGCGATTTTACCCGGCGATTTTTCCGGGGCTGTCCCGGAGGGCCCGGGCCCTCCGGGAGGCCGGGGTCAGGCGGTGAGGATGTGCCCGCCGTAGGGGGCCATTTCCAGGCGGATGAAGAAGCCCTGGTCATGGGAGCAGACGGGGCAGGACTTGGGGGCCTGGAGGCCCTCCTGGATGTGGCCGCAGTTCAGGCAGAGCCAGCCGCATTTCGCGTCGGAGACGAAGAGCTTTCCGGACTCCAGCAGCTCCGCGAACTTGGCGAAGCGGTTGCCGTGGGTCTGCTCAATCTTGGCAATCTGCTGGAAGTCGGAGGCGATTTTGGCAAAGCCCTCCTGCCGGGCGATCTCGGCGAAGCTGGGGTAGACGGGGTCCGCCTCCTCGTACTCGTTGTGCTGGGCCATTCGCAGGAGCTTCGCCACGTCGTTGGTCAGGTCCACGGGGTAGCCCCCGTCGATGTGAACGGTTTCCCCGGCCACCTCCTTCATGTGGTTGTAGAAGATCTCGGCGTGCTCCTTTTCCTGGTTGGCGGTGAAGGTGAAGATGGCCTCCAAGACGTGGAGCTGCTGCTGTTTGCAGAGGCTGGCGGCGAAGGTGTAGCGGTTCCGGGCCTGGCTCTCCCCGGCGAAGGCGCGCATGAGGTTTTTGAGCGTCTCGCTCTCTTTCAGGTTTTTGGACATGGAAATACTGCCTCCCTGTTTCATAGAATATGGGGGGAGTATTTCCCATTGATGGGGGGATTATACTTGCCCTGGCGGGTGGGGCATCTTTGTTCCCCCGAAAGGGGGAGGGTTTTTCCGGCGCTGACGCGCGGGGGAGTCAACAGCCATGATGATGGCTGGTTCATTGCACCCCCCATTTTCTCTTTTCCTTCCAGAAGGAAAAGAGAAAACGGGCCGTGCACGGTCCAAAAGAGAAAAGGAAGTATTCGGGCCTTCTGTCGGCAGACCACCTTGTGGGGCCCGGTCCCCCGACCGGGCCATTCCCCCAGCGCGCAGGC
>CAJUOD010000038.1 GCA_910587875.1 uncultured Oscillibacter sp.
TCCCGGCGGACTGCCTGGAAGACAAGCCCGCCTGCCCCCTGTGCCAGGACACCGGCTGGCGGGAGGGGCGCATGTGCCGCTGTTTGAAGGCCTACTGCGCCCGGGAGCAGCAGCGGGAGCTCTCCCGGATGCTGGACCTGGGAAACCAGAGCTTCGAGACCTTCTCCTTAGAGTGGTACGACCAGGCGGAGGACCCCGCCCTGGGCGTCTCCCCCCGGGAGAATATGGACTGGATTTTCCGGACCTGCAAACGCTACGCGGCGGGCTTCGGCCCGGGGAGCGGAAACCTGCTCCTCACCGGGGACCCGGGGCTGGGGAAGACCTTCCTCTCCGCCGCCATCGCCCGGGAGGTCAGCGGCGAGGGCTTCTCCGTGGTCTACGACACCGCCGTCCACATCTTCGACCGCTTTGAGGCCCGGAAGTTCGGACGGGAGGCGGGCGTGGAGGCCGACGTGGACCGGGTGCTGGACTGCGACCTGCTCATTTTGGACGACCTGGGCACGGAGATGACCACCCCCTTCGTCCAGAGCGCCCTGTACACCATCGTCAACAGCCGCATCACGGACCGCCGGGCCACCATCCTCAGCACGAACCTGAAGCTGGAGGACCTCGGGCGGCGCTACACGCCCCAGATCGTCTCCCGCATGGAAGGGGAGTACCGGGTCCTGCCCTTCTTTGGGGAGGACATCCGGCGGCTGAAGAAGGAGCGGGAGTAAACCGCTATCCCAGCGCCCACTCCCTGCCCCACACCGCCAGGGCCGCCCCCGTCAGCGCCCAGCCGAAGACGCAGGAGGCCCAGAACCGCGCCCCGCCCAGGTCCCACAGCGCCGCCCCCAGCACTGTGGCGGACAGCACCCGGGGGAAGCTCCCCAGCAGTCCCCCGACGAAGTAGGCCCGCCAGGGCGTGCCCGCTGCCCCCAGCCACAAACTCACCAGCTCCGTGGGCAGAACCCCCGCCAGGCGCAGCAGGAACACCTCCCGCCCCTCCGCCGCCGCCCCCTCCAGGGCGGCGAACCGGGGATAGCGGGCGGCCAGCCCCTCCAGGGCCCCCCGGTTCCGCCGCCCGACGAGATACGGCCCCGCCTGGGCCGCCGCCGCGCCGCAGAGGTTCGTCCCCAGGGCCAGGGGGAAGGGCAGCACCAGCCCCGCCGCCGCCGCCAGGGCCGTGGAGGGCAGGGCCGCCGTCAGGCCCTTGAGGGCATAGAGCCCCAGCAGGGCCAGGGCCGCCAGCCAGGTCTGTCCCGCCGTCCAGGCGGAGACGGCCTCCGGCGTCAGCCCGGCCCGGCAGAACCAGGCCGTGAGGCCCAGAAGGGCCCACAGGAACACGGGCGCAAGGCATTTCTTCATAGGAGCCCCCCTTTCCAAGGCTCCTCCTAGTATGTCCCCTTTGCCGCGCAAAAGGCCCCCGGCTTGAGCCGGGGGCCTCTCTTGTATCAAACAGGAAATTTACTCCTCCGAGGGCGGAATCACCACGATGGAGGGCGGCTCCGCGGGCTCCGCCGGGGTCTCGGGCTCCGCCGGGGCCGGGGTCTCCGCCGGCTTCTGGACGGGGACCTCCGCCGGGGCCGTGGCGGGGACGCTGGGCTCCGCCGTGCTGGGCGGCGCGGGCGTCTCCTCCGCCGGAGTGCCGGGGACCACGGGGACGGAGGCCGCCGGGGCGTCCTCCTTGGGCGGGCCCACCAGCACCAGGCGGTCCCGGTGCTTGTAGTCGCTGGTGTCCTCCACGTCGCTGGAGAGGAGGTTCCCGCTGCCGTCGAAGATGTTCCGGTAGGTCTTCACCCGGTAGCCGGTGTAGGGGGTCACCTTCACCTGCCGCTGGCCCGGGGCCAGGGAGGGATCCAGCTGCTCCACCTCCTCGAAGGGGGTAGTGGACAGGGTCTCATAGGTCATCTTCACCGTCAAATCGTCGGTCTTGGTGCCCCAGAGCTGGACGGTGAGGTAGCCCTTGTCATAGCTCGCCACGATTTTCAAGGGGTACTTGGTGTTGTTGGTGAACTTGTAGTCCGGCCCGCCCCAGGAGACCGTGGCGTCCATGCCCCGGGTGATGTAGGCGGGGATATACCGGTGGGCGTAGCGCTCCGTGATCTCCATATTGGCCAGCAGGCAGGCGTAGTACAGCGTGGAGGAGGGCTGGCACACGCCGCCGCCGATCTCGTCCACGGTCTCCCCCTGGACGTAGGCGGGGGCGGCCTTGTAGCCCTTGGCCTCCGTCCGCTGGCCCACGGTCTCATTGTAAGAGAACACGTCTCCGCTGTTCATCACCGTGCCGTCGAAGGCGGCGGAGGCCAGCTTCACGTTGCTGACCCGGGCGGCGGTGCCGGAGACATGGGTGGTACACTCGCCCAGAAGGTCCCGGAAGAGGACGGCCTTCAGGTCCTCCGCCGTGATCTCCGGCTCCTGGATGTCGGCGGGGACGGAGACGGTCTCTCCCGGCAGGGCGGCGTTCAGCATCCTCTGAGCGGAGACGGTGTCGAAGGAGGCCCCCCGCTTCTCGGGGAGGATGCCCCCGGTTTCTTGGTCATAGCGGGCGTTTACCATCTCGCCGGAGACGGCCTCGTGTACCGTCTGGATGGACAGGGGCTGGGCCGGGCGGGTGGTCATGTCCACCTGAACCTCCGGCTTTCCATTGGCTGCGGCGCCCTCCAGAAGCAGGGCCAGGCCCTCCTCTCCCACGGAGCGCCCGTTGGCCTCCTTCGTCAGCAGGATCTCGTCGCCCCGGACCTCGAAGCCGCCGTCCAGGGGTTCCAGGGCCAGGTCCGCCGCCACCCGGGCCACGCCCTGGCGGAAAACCTCCTCATCCCGGTCCTGGGCCGTCAGGCCCTCCCCCTCGCTGTCGGTGAGGAGGGACAGCACCCGTGCCCCCCGGGTGAGGAAGGGCTCGGCGGATTGTTCGTCAAAGTGCCGCTGGGCGATGCCGGGGCACTGCTCGGCGGTGTAGCCCAGCTCCCCCAGGGTGACGGAGGTCCCGGCGGCGTCCGGGGGCCAGCCCTCGTCCTCCGCCTCCTGGACGGGGACGACGGAAAGCGTCCGCCCCGGCAGGGACCCGGCCAGCACCTGGCCCGCCTGCTCCGCGGTGAGGCCCCCCACGTTTACGCCGCTGATGGCCTCCCCGGAGTAAAAGGTGTCCCGGGAGCCCGCCCAGGCGCAGAGCCCGGCGTACCCGGCCGCCATGATGGCGGCGGTGAGGGCCAAAGCGATAAACACCGGGGCGGCGGAGCCCTTTTTCACCCGCGCGCCGCCTCCGGACTTGACTTCATTTGTCAGCTGTCCCATGAAGTCCCTCCTTTTCGGCCCCCACACACAGGGCCGTTTCTCTCTTTGGGTATTCTAACACAGATTGCCGGAAAAAGTGATTACAATATAGTAACAAGAATGGCTATCCCGCGGCGGCCCCGCCCCCGGGCCGCCTGGGGATGCGGATGGTCATGACGATCTCCTCCTCCGTGTCCTCCCGGAGGCACCGGGCCTCCACGCCCGCCTCCCGGACGATGCGCAGCCCCCGGTCCACGCTGTTTAAGAACAGCCGCACGTCCTTCAGGATGTACGTCCGCCGCCCCGCCGGGGCCGACTCCTGGAGCTCCCGGAGCCGGCGCTCCACGTGCTGCTCCGTCTGGGCCACGTTCCAGCCCCGCTCCGCCGCCCGGCGGGCCATGGCCAGCCGCTCCTCCTGGTCCTCCAGCCGGAGGAGGGCCCGGGCGTGGCGCTCCGTCAACCCCTTCTCCAAAAGCAGCGCCTGGCAGGCCGGGGACAGCCGGAGGAGCCGCAGCTTGTTGGCCACCGCCGAGGGCGACCGGCCCAGCTGGGCGGCGGCCTCCTCCTGAGTGACGCCGCTCTCCCGGAGGTAGCCCGCGATGGCGGCGGCCTCCTCGAAGTAGTGGAGATCCTGCCGCTGCAAATTCTCCACCAGGGCCAGCAGGGCGGATTCCCGCTCGTCCGCCTCCGCCTCCACGCAGGGCACCGCCGTCAGCCCCGCCAGCCTCGCCGCCCGGAGCCGCCGCTCCCCCGCCACCAGCTCCCAGCCGTCGGGCCTCCGCCGGACCACCAGGGGCTGGACCACCCCGTGCCGCCGGATGGACGCCGCCAGCTCCCGCAGGGCTCCCTCGTCAAACAGCCGCCGGGGCTGGCGGGGGTTGGGGCGGATGGCCTCCACCTCCAGGCGCAGCACCCGCTTTTCCTCTCCCATGGGACCGCCTCCTTCCAATTTGTCCCATTTTACAGCAAGGGCGGCGAAAATGCAGGGGGAATCTGTCGGCGGCGGGAAATACGGCTTGCGTCGGAGAAGAAAAAACGGTATAATATTTGCAAGGAGGTGTTGTTCATGGGAACTGAAAAGGAACGCAAGGACACGCAAAAGGCTTTGCTGTATGACCTCCGCCTGATTTTCAGCACCGGCGAAAAGGAGGACTACACAAGGCAGGAAATTCTGGACTTGTTGGACAAGATAGCCCTGGCGAAGGACCAGGAGTAAACAGTCGAAGGACCCGGCGGGCAGTGCCCGCCGGGTCCTTCTTGACAAACTTCTTTTCATCCGATGCAAAGGGCCTTGCGCCCGGCGGAGACTGGCACTCCGCCCGGGAGGCAACTTAGACCTTCTGGCCCTTCTTGGGATGGGCGATGGTCATGCAGCCCTCGACGGCCAGGATGACGGCCAGGACCACCAGCAGCACGCCCAGGATGGCCTGGACATAGGGGCCCCAGTCCGCGCCGCCGGCGGAGATCAGGGCGATCTGCGCCTTGGTGTTGACCAGCAGGGAGCAGATGGTGACAACGATCATGAAGGCCATGGGGATCAGGAACATCTTGTTGTTCTTGCCGATGTTGCCCAGCCAGGTGGCCACGGCCAGCAGGCCCAGGCCGGCCAGCAGCTGGTTGGCGGAGCCGAACAGCGCCCAGATCTTCTCATAGCCGTTCAGGCCCAGCAGCACGCCCAGCACCACGGTGATGGCGGTGGAGACGTACATATTGGACAGGACCTTCTTGTAGCCGGTGACATTCTCCGGGGTCTCGCCCTTGCTGGAATCCAGCCAGAACTCCTGGAACATGAACCGGGCCAGACGGGTGGCGGTGTCCAGGGAGGTCAGGCAGAAGGCGGAGTAGGTCAGCACCAGCAGGGTGTACAGGATGCTGTAGGTTCCGGGGATGGTGTCGTCGATCATGTGGGCCAGGCCGCCACCGAAGATGGCGGTGGCGCCCGCCAGCTGGGAGTCGGGGTTGGCGGCGTTCCAGCTGTAGGCATAGGCCACGGCGCACAGGGTCAGGATGGCCAGGACGCACTCCAGAAGCATGCCGCCGTAGGCGATGGGCTTCGCGTCGGTTTCCTTATCCAGCTGCTTGGACGTGGTGCCCGACGACACCAGGGAGTGGAAGCCGGAAATGGCGCCGCAGGCGATGGTGGTGAACAGCACCGGGAAGATGGGGCTGCCGGCGGGGTTCTTGGGGGCCACCACGGCCATGCTGCCCATGTCGGGCCGGGCCAGGATGACCGCCACTACGGCCAGGGCCAGCATGGCGTACAGCAGGAAGGAGCTCAGGTAGTCACGGGGCTGGAGCAGAATCCACACCGGCGTGACGGAGGCGATGGCGATGTAAATGCCGCAGATCCACATCCAGGCGTCCTTGGACAGGTAGATGGGGTGGAAGTTCATGCCGATGGCGATGATGACCACGATGGCGATGACTCCGATGACGCTGGCCACGCCCATCGGGGCGTTCCGGCGGTACACCAGGAAGCCGAAGACAATGGCGATGGCGATGAAGAGCAGGGAGACCATGGCCACCCGGGCGTTGGCCTCGGAGGCGGCGTAGTCCACCGCGCCCGCCTCGGTGAAGGTGGCGCCGAAGGTGCCGGCCACGATGGAGGCGAAGGCCGCGACCACCAGGATCAGGGTCAGGTAGGCGAAGATCAGGAACAGCATCTTGGCCCGCTTGCTCATGTTGGTGGAAATGATTTCGCCGATGGATTTGCCGTCGTGGCGGACGGAGGCAAACAGGGCGCCGAAGTCATGGACGCCGCCGAAGAAGATGCCGCCGATGAGAATCCACAGGGTGCAGGCCAGCCAGCCGAAGCCCGCCGCGCCGATGGGGCCGGTGATGGGGCCCGCGCCGGCGATGGACGAGAAGTGGTGGCCCATCAGGATGGGGGCGGGGGCGGGGACATAGTCCACGCCGTCCTCCAGGGCGTGGGCCGGGGTGGGCTTGTCAAGCTCGCCGACGCCCCACTGCTTGCACAGCCAGCGGCCATAGAAGATATAGCCGGCGACCAGCACGACAATGCTGATGATCAGAAGTACTAATCCGTTCATGAAAACACTCTCCCTCTTTCATGAGTCTTGTTTTGGGGGACTCCCCCAGATTCATTTGGAGGCGAAGTTGGCCTCCAGGGTCTTCCGGGCCCCTCTCCCGGCTGGATTGGAGAGGAAGGTCCGGGTGGAACATTCCATTGCTGCTATATGATACTCCATCCAGCCATGGAGCGACAGCCTGTAGTTTTTGTGGAAGCGGGTCTTTTTCAGGACCTTCTGCGCCTCCGGGTCGATGGTCTCCGCCAGGACCACCAGGGTGACAAAGGAGCTCATGTGCTCCTTGTGGGGATGGATGGCGGCAAGGCCCGCCTTTAAGGTCCGCTCCGTCAGGGCCTTGGCCCCGGCGGCGTCCAGGTGTTCCGTCACGTAAAAATAGGTGTAATCGTGCTGCTCCGTGGCGTAGAACTGCTTATCCCGGCGGACCAGGTAGTGCTCATCCCGCAGGAAGTAGTGGGCCATGGCGGGAAAGGAGCCGCCCTCCTCCGTCTCCACGTCCATCGTCAGGTCGTAGTTGTGGGAATAGGCGTTCAGCAGCTTCTCAAAGCACTCCTGGGGGGTTCTCTCCATAGCGTCCTCCGCTTCGTCCGTTCATGGAGCCCCCGAAAGAACCCCAGCTTGCGAACGCATTATACACCTTCCCCAAGGATTTGTTAAGAGGGTTTGAACAAATTTGTGTACAATTTGTGAATGGGGCCGGGGGAATTGTGGGTTTTGCCAAGCCAAACTGGAAAAAGCCGGAATCGCAAGCGGCAAAATCTACAAAGTTTCTCCACTTTCTTTGTCGGTTTCGACGGACGGTTTGGCGAACTTGTCCCCCGGGGGCGGCCCTCAGTCCTGGAGGGTGTTGATGAGGTGCTTCATGTGGATGCTCATGGCGCAGCGGGCCCCCTCCTCGTCCCGCTTGAGGAGGAAGGCCAGGATGGTCCGGTTGTCCCCCAGGGCGATGTCCAGCATCTGCTGGCGGCTGGGGGAGATCTGGAGGATCTCATCCACGGCGCTGTTGATGATGGGGTACAGCCGCCGCATATACTCGTTGTGGGAGGCCTTGATGATGGCCCAGTGGAACTCCTGGTCCGCCAGGGGCCAGTTGCCCCCCTCGGCGGCGATGCGCTCCACCCGCTCGGCCTTCTTCCGAATCTGCTCCAGCTCCTCGTCGCCGGCCCGCAGGCAGGCCAGGGCCACGGTGGCGGGCTCGAAGATCAGCCGCATCTCAAAGAGATCCTTGGCCCGGACCCGGGACCGGACCCCTGCCAGGGCCGTCAGGTCCATGCCCGGGGCGGGGAGGCTCTCCGCCACAAAGGTGCCCTTCCCCCGCCGGATGTCCAGCACCCCCTGGGCCACCAAAAAGGAGATGGCCTCCCGCAGGGTGGTGCGGCTGACCCCCATGGCCCCGCTGAGCTCGTTCTCGTTGGGCAGCTTGCTGCCGGGGGGATAGCGGCGCTCCTCCACAATCCACTCGTAGAGCCGGTCTGCCGTCTGCTCGGACAGCTTGGCGCGTTTGCCTTCCATACGATTCCTCCATCCTCCGGCGGCCCCGCCGGGCGTAGACTTAAGAGTACTATACCGCTTTTTACCAGAAAAAACAAGAAGGGGCTTGACAGCCCATGTGAATTCGTATAAAATGACATCATACAACGTATTTGTAGACTAGACAACTTATGTACTAGTTTCTGGAAGGAGTGGCCGCCCTTGACCGTGATGGAACGCTTCCCCCACCGCCTGACCCTGGTCACGGGGCACTACGGCACGGGGAAGACCGAGTTTTCCGTGAACCTGGCCCTGGCCCTGGCGGAAGAGGGGGCCCGGGTGGCCCTGGCGGATTTGGACATCGTGAACCCCTATTTCCGCAGCCGGGAGCGCCGGGAGCTGCTGGAGGCGGCGGGAGTCCGCCTTGTCGCCACCTCCCAGGCCCTGGCGGACGCGGACGTGCCCGCCCTTCCGGCGGAGCTCCACGCCGTGCTGGAGGACCGGAGCGTCCGGGGCGTGCTGGACATCGGCGGGGACCCCTCCGGGGCCCGGGTGCTGGCCCGGTACCGGCCCAGGATTTTGAAGGAGGACTACCAGCTCCTCTATGTGGTCAACGCCGCCCGGCCCGAGGTCCGCACGGCGGAGAGCAGCGCGGAGTACCTCCGGGCCATCGAGGCCGTGACGGGGCTTCAATGCACGGGCCTGGTCAACAACACCCACCTCTGCGGCGAGACCGGGCCGGAGGACGTCCGGGAGGGCGCCGCCCTGGCGGCGGAGGTCTCCCGCATGACCGGCGTCCCGGTGGTCTGCCACGCGGCGGAGGCCCGCTTCCGGGAGGCGCTGGCGGACCTGGACCCCTTCCCCATGGAGCTCCGCATGCGGAAGCCCTGGGAAGAATAAGCTTGGCAATTTGGCAATTTCAGATATAGAGGAAAGGAGATTTTGCACCATGGCGATCCACCTCACCTTCCGCCAGGACCGCTGCAAGGGCTGCGGGCTCTGCGTCACCGCCTGCCCCAAGCATATCCTGGCCCTGGAGGGCGGCACCAACGTGAAGGGCTACCACCCGGCGGCCTGCACGGACGAAGCCGCCTGCATCGGCTGCGCCAGCTGCGCGAAGATGTGCCCCGATTCCATCATCACCATCGAAAAAGACTGAAAGGAGCCGGTCCCTATGAAACGAGAAATCTGGAAGGGCAGCGAGGCCATCGCTGAGGCCGCCATCCGGGCGGGCTGCCGCTGCTTCTTCGGCTATCCCATCACCCCCCAGAACGAGATCCCCGAGTACATGTCGTACCATATGCCCCAGAGCGGGGGCGTGTTCGTCCAGGCGGAGTCCGAGCTGGCCGCCGTCAACATGGTCTACGGCGCGGCGGCCTCCGGCGTGCGGGCCATGACCTCCTCCTCCTCCCCCGGCGTCAGCCTGAAGCAGGAGGGCATCAGCTACCTGGCCGCCTGCCAGCTGCCCGCCGTGGTGGTCAACGTCATGCGGGGCGGCCCGGGCCTGGGGTCCATCCAGCCCGCCCAGGGGGATTACTTCCAGGCCACCCGGGGCGGCGGCAACGGGGACTACCGCACGGTGGTCCTGGCCCCCGCCAACATCCAGGAGGCTGTGGACCTGACCCAGGAGGCCTTTGACATCGCCGACCAGTACCGGAATCCCGTGGTGGTCCTGGCGGACGGGCTCATCGGACAGATGATGGAGCCCATCGTCTGGAAGGAGCGCACCCCCAGGCAGCTCCCGGAGAAGACCTGGGCCGCCTGCGGCCGGGGGGACCGGGATCACAACAACTTCATCACCTCCCTGCTCATCGACGCGCCCTCCTGCGAGGCCCACAACCTGGAGCTGAACAAGAAGGTCCTGGAGATGGAGAAGAACGAGTGCCGCTGGGAGGAGATCCTGATGGACGACGCGGAGCTGGTGTTCGTGGCCTACGGCACGCCCTCCCGGGTGGCCCAGACGGCGGCGGAGAACCTGCGCAAGCAGGGGATCAAGGCCGGCGTGTTCCGCCCCATCACCGTGTGGCCCTATCCCTACGCGCGCTTGAAGGAGATCGCCGGGCTGGACCGGGTGAAGGTCTTTCTCACCGTGGAGATGAGCCTGGGCCAGATGCTGGACGACGTGAACCTGGCCGTGGGCGAGCGGAAGCCCGTGAAATTCTACGGCCGCTGCGGCGGCAAGATCCCCGGCGTGTCCGAGGTGGAACGGGCCGCGCTGGAAGCCTGGAAGGAGGTCAAGTGACATGACGACCGTTTATCAGAAGACCAAGGGCCTCCAGGATACGGAGCTCCACTACTGCCCCGGCTGCGCCCACGGCATCGTACATAAGCTCATCGGCGAGGTCCTGGAGGAGATGGACGCCCTGGGAACCGCCGTCGGCATCTGCCCCGTGGGCTGCGCCGTCTTCGCGGGGAACTACTTCTCCTTCGACACCATCGAGGCCGCCCACGGCCGGGCCCCGGCGGTGGCCACGGCGGTGAAGCGCACCCACCCCACCCAGCCCGTCTTTACCTACCAGGGGGACGGCGACCTGGCCTCCATCGGCGCGGCGGAGATTGTCCACGCCGCCATGCGGGGAGAGAAATTCACCACCATCTTTATCAACAACGCCATCTACGGCATGACGGGAGGCCAGATGGCCCCCACCACCCTCATCGGCCAGAAGGCCACCACCGCCCCCCTGGGCCGCACCAAGGAGCAGGCGGGCATGCCCATAAGGGTCGCCGAGATGCTCTCCACCCTGGACGGCTGCGTCTACGCCGAGCGGGTCTGCGTCACGGACATTCCCCACCTGAACAAGGCCAAGAAGGCCCTGAAGAAGGCCTTTGCCCGCCAGATGGCCGGGGACGGCTTCACCTTCATCGAGGTGCTGGCGGCCTGCCCCACCAACTGGGGCATGGAGATCGACGAGGCCAACCAGTGGCTGATGGAGAACATGGCGGCATACTACCCCCTGGGCGTCATCAAGGATACGGAGGCGACGTGATATGAAGAAGGAAGTCATTCTGTCCGGCTTCGGCGGCCAGGGCGTCATGTCCATCGGGAAGAATCTGGTGGAGGCCGCCGTGGCGGAGGACCTGGAAGCCTCTTGGGTTCCCTCCTACGGCCCGGAGATGCGGGGCGGCACGGCCAACTGCACGGTCATCATCAGCGACGAGCGGATCGGCGCGCCCCTGGTGGAGCGCCCCAGCGAGGTCATCGCCATGAACCGGGCGGCCCTGGCGAAGTTTGAGAGCCGGGTGGCCCCGGGGGGCACGGTGTTCGTCAACAGCAGCATCATCCCGGACAAGGTAAGCCGGGACGACGTGTCGGCGGTCTACGTCCCCTGCGATGAGATCGCGGCGGAGCTGGGCAACTCCAAGGTTGCCAACATGGTCATGCTGGGGGCCTACGTGGCCGCCACGGGGGCCCTGAAGCAGGAAACCATCGAGACCATGATCGCCGAGATGTTCACCGGGAAAAAGGCCAAGCTGGTCCCGCTGAACCTGGAGGCCCTCCACAAGGGCATGGCGTGCGGGAAGGGCGCCTGATTAGAGCCTGTAAAAAGCGCGGCAGACCATCGTGTCTGCCGCGCTTTCCATCATGTCCGGGGGAAGCTTGTATTCACAATTGCTGAGCGGCGTCCGCCGCCGCGCGGTATGCCCCCGGCGTTACGCCGTACGCGGCCCGGAACTGCTTTCCAAAATAGGCGCTGCCGGAAAAGCCGCACCGCAGGGCGATTTCCGTGACGGACAGCTCGCTCTCCCGAAGCAGCTTTTTGGACTCGTTCAGGCGGAAGGCAATCAAGTATTCCACGGGGCTTTGTCCCGTGTTCTTTTTAAAGCAGCGGGAGGCCTCCCGCCCGCTCACTCCGGCGGACCCCGCGATTTCCGGCAGCGAGAGCTTTTCCGCGTAATGCCGGTGGATAAACGCGATCATGCCGCGCAGCCGGTCCCGCTGTTCCGCCCCCGTTTGGGGGCGCTCTCCCGGATAATCGCGGAGCTCGTCCAGCAGGAGGAGCCAGGTCTCGGAGAGGAGGCTTCTCGTCTGAAATTCCGTATCCGGACGGCTCTGTAATTCCCGGAGCTGATACAGGTTTCTCAGGATCCGGTCGGAGGAAGGATGCCCGCGCCGGATCACATGAACCTCTATCTGCTTATTTTTAATGATCGGATTCAGGTACTTCGTCTCAAAGCGGCTTTTGAAATGCCCGCTCAGGAAAACCGGATGGAAGATGTGGTTGATTTCCAGCGTCCTGGCTCCCGGCGTTCCGTTCCGCTTCATATCCATGACGTTGCTGTTGATGAAAAAGCCGTCTCCCTGGCGGACTGTATATTCCGCCCCGACGGTGACGATTTTGCTGACGCCCTCCTGAATATACCCCAGCTCCAGCTCCTCGTGCCAATGCCAGGGGATCACAAAATCCGTCAAGTCCCGTTCGTGCAGGCAATAGGGGTATTCCACCGACATTCCCTCTATCTGTTCCACCTGGTTTTCATCTGTCTCAAACAAACGCATCGCTTAACGCCTCCTGTCCGGATTGTTAAAAGGATAATACCATATCTGTCCGGATATTTCTATAGTCTGTCCTGATATTGATTTCTTTTTTGCCGAGGTTCCTCCATAATAGAACCATCAAACGAAACGGAGGAAACGGCTATGGCCTACAGCTTTGAGTTTTACTCGCCCACGAAAGTGATGTTTGGAAAGGACGCCGAGAGCAAAATCGGAAAGGAGGCGAAAGCCTGCGGCGCGTCCAGCGTGATGGTGGTGTACGGCGGCGGAAGCGCGGCGCGCTCCGGGCTGCTGGAAAAGGTGAAAAACGCCCTGGGCGCGGAGGGCATCGCCTTTTGCGAGCTGGGCGGCGTGGTCCCCAACCCGCAGCTGGATAAGGTCTATGAGGGCATCCGGATCGGCAGGGAGCGGCGGGTGGATTTCCTGCTGGCGGTCGGAGGCGGCAGCGCCATCGACACGGCGAAGGCCGTGGCCTACGGCCTTGCGGAGCCGGAACACGACGTCTGGGAGCTGTTCGCCCACACCCGGACGGCGAAGCGCTGCCTTCCGGTGGGCTGCGTGCCGACGATTGCCGCCGCGGGAAGCGAGACGTCCAAGGGCTGCGTGATCACCAACGAGCGGACCGGCGAAAAAAGGGCCTATGACGACAACCTGGCCCGGCCAAAATTCGCCGTGATGAATCCCGAGTACACCAAGACCCTGCCGGATTATCAGACGGAGTCCGGCTGCGTGGACATCATGATGCACACTATGGAGCGGTATTTCACCAACGGCGGAAATATGGAACTCACGGACGCCCTGGCGGAGGGGCTGCTCCGCACGGTGATGAAAAACGCCGTGAGGCTCCACCACAACCCGGGAGATTACGACGCCCGGGCGGAGATCATGTGGGCCGGAAGCCTGGCGCACAACGACCTGACCGGCTGCGGGAACGACGGCGGGGATTTCATGTCCCACAAGCTGGAGCACGAGCTGGGCGGCATGTTTGACGTGACCCACGGGGCGGGGCTGGCGGCCATTTGGCCCAGCTGGGCGAGATACGTCTGCCGGGACTGCCTGCCCCGCTTTGTCCGCTATGCCCGGAATGTCATGGGCGTCACAGCCGAGGGCACGGAGGAGGAAATTGCTCTGGCGGGCATCCGGGCGATGGAGGAATTTTATCGCGGCATCGGAATGCCTGTAAGCCTGGAGGAGCTGGGCGTCCGCCCGACGGATGAACAGATCGAGGAAATGGCGGAGAGGTGCCTGGCCGCGTCGGGGGCGCGTACCGGCTCCGCCAGAAAACTGGATAAAGCGGATATGGTCCGCATTTACGCGAATGCTCGCGGCTCCGGGCAAGACCGCCGCGAAGGCGCCCCGGCTGCCAATACCGCCGGTTCCACACAATAAATAAGGAGGGTTTTTCAATGCCGGTTTTTCTGATGATGGCGCTCGTACTCATCGCCACAGCATCTTCTCATCTCAGCGCTCTCCCTTTTTGACCGTTTGCCGCTTGACTTTGCGGGGCGGCAAGCATATAATCATTTAAAGCAGAAAACCGGGCCCGGCCCGGCGGGGGCTCCGCCCCCAATATGGAAAACAGGAGAGTGTTCGCAATGCTGGATATCAAGATCACCAAAAACACGGCCCCCAAGGCCAAGCCCGCCGACGAGAGCAAGCTGGGCTTCGCCAAAATCTTTACGGACCACATGTTCCTGATGGACTACGCCGAGGGCCAGGGCTGGCACGACCCCCGCATCGTCCCCTACGCCCCCTTCCCCATGGACCCGGCCACCGTGGTCTTCCACTACGCCCAGGAGCTCTTTGAGGGCATGAAGGCCTACCGCTCCGTGGACAACCAGATCCAGCTCTTCCGTCCGGAGTGCAACGCCCAGCGGATGCAGGATTCCTCTGACCGCATGTGCATCCCCCAGATCCCCGTGGACGACTTCATCCAGGCCGTGAAGGCCCTGGTGGAGGTCGAGAAGGACTGGGTGCCCCATGAGGACGGGACCTCCCTGTACATCCGCCCCTTCGTCTTCGCCACGGATGTGGGCCTGGGCGTCCACGCCAGCAAGCACTATACCTTCTGCGTCATCTGCGCCCCCTCCGGCGCGTACTACGCCGAGGGCATCGACCCGGTGCGCATCTACGTGGAGGACGAGTACATCCGCGCCGCCCCGGGCCTGACGGGCTTCACCAAGTGCGGCGGAAACTACGCCGCCTCCATCAAGGCCGGAGAGCTGGCGGAGCAGAAGGGCTTCGCCCAGGTGCTGTGGCTGGACGGCGTGGAAAAGAAGTACGTCGAAGAAGTGGGCAGCATGAACATCATGTTCAAGATCGACGGGAAAATCTACACCGCCGCCTGCACGGGCACGGTGCTCCCCGGCGTCACCCGCCGGAGCTGCATCGAGCTGCTGCGGGACTGGGGCTATGAGGTTGTGGAGGGCCCCTTGGCTATCGCCGACGTGATGAAGGCGGGCCACGAGGGCAAGCTGGAGGAGGTCTTCGGCACGGGCACCGCCGCCGTGGTCTCCCCCGTCAAGGAGCTGGACTGGAAGGGAGACAAGGTCTTCATCAACGACGGGAAGATCGGCCCCCTGACTCAGAAGCTCTACGACACCATGACGGGCATGCAGTGGGGCAAGATCCCCGATACCAAGGGCTGGATCGTCCCTGTGTGCAAAGGCTGAGAATTGGATAAATAAAGGATAGGGGAACGGCCTCGGGCCGTTCCCCTATCCCTCCTTCGACGCAAAAAAAGACACGCCTGAAAGGCGTGCCTTTTTGGCGGAGAAGGAGGGATTCGAACCCTCGAGACCCTTTAGGGGCCTACATGATTTCCAATCATGCGCCCTCGACCAACTAGGCGACTTCTCCATCGTTGTCGATTGCTCTGCCGATATGCTGTTGACGTCCCTCCAGCGAAGAACAGTAGTTATTATACCAGAGCTTTTTCCAAAGTCAAGCCCTTTTTCAAATTTTCTCAGGCGGGGACGGGAGAGGGGTTTTCCCCCTCCCTGCCTTATTTCCGGGCCTCCCGGACAGCCCGGAGGGCCGTCACCAGGGCCGGTTCCCCCGCCGGGGATGGAATGTCCGGCGTGGTGCCCGCCTCCTCGCTGCTGGAGCCGTCCGGGTTCAGGCCGTACATCATGGTAAACTGGATCAGGATGCCGCTGTTGGGCAGGCGCATCATGATGGGATTCAGGGCCCCGATGCCGTCCCCGCCGGTTTGCGCTCCCACCAGGGTTGCGAAGCCCGTGGCCTGGCAGAAGACGGAGAAGGACTCGCTGGCGGAGTAGACCATGGGCCCCACCAGCAGCCACACCCGGCCATGGAACGCCGCCCGCTCCGCCGCCGGCTCCACCCGGAGGGTGCTCTCCACGAAGTGGGTGGCGGCCTCCAGACCGTCCCGGTTCAGCTTGGGCAGGTCTGGGAGCTCCGCGATGGGATGGAGGTCCTCCGGCGCGAAGACATTTTCGATGTAGGGCCGGTTGTTCTCGCTGTCCGCCAGCAAAGCGTAATTCGTGCAGGACAACGGCGCGTCGATCAGCGGAGGTACCAGCAGGTTCTGCCAGTAGAGCTCGCTGCCCCCGCTGTTGTCCGTCAGGTCGATGATGAGATCCGTGCAGCCCCCGGCGGCGTTGTAGAAGTCCCGAATGGCCTGGGCCTCGGTTTGGTAGTTGGGGTCGTAGTCCGTCAGGAAGCTGTCCACCTTCAAATAGGCGACGCCCGCCTCCGGCAGAAGGAGGGTGTGGAGGTTTTCCCCCGCCTCCCCGCCGCTCCAGGAGCCGCCGCCTTCGTCCTCACCCAGGCTGTCCAGGTAGGTCTTCAGCGTCTTATACTGCTCCTCCGACGCCTCGATGAGCTCCTTCCAGCGCTCCCGGCCCGAGGTGTCCTCATGGCCGCACCAGTCCAGCATCCCATCATAGTCCTCCGGCTCAATTATCCAGAGGTGCCCGTAGGGCCCCAGACGGTAGAGAGAGCTGTATACGGCGGAGTAGAAGGCCTCGTCGCTGTCGTTTTCAAGAATCATCTCCCGGTAACCCGCAAAGACGCGCTCCGCCGGGTCGTCCGGATTCTCCCGGTCGTGGACGCCCAGGCAGAGATAGCTGTCCTTCAGTGTCTTCACGAAATAGTCGTAGTCCTCCAGCCGCTGTGCCGGGGTCAGGCCCAGGGCGTTTTTCAGGGCGGGATCCCAGCGGCTGTCCGGCTCCGCCGCCGGGGCGGCGCAGGCGGTCAGCAGCGTGAAGATGACAAGGGTCAGTGCAAGCAGGTTTCGCCTCATAAGATCGTCTCCTTTTCCTTGGGGGCCGTTCGGTGTTATAACGAGACGGCGCCCCGGTTTTCTCCAGGGTAACAGGAAAATCTTACGGACGGCTTGACAAAGCCCTTAAGAATTTCTTACAATTTCGGGGCCGCTCCTCCTCCGCCTTTTTGGGGAGACGACGAAAATGAACCGGGGGCCGAAAACTTCTTTAATAAAAATTGGCATCCGCCGCAAAGCGTGATATACTATCTCCAATTATTTGACGGAACGGAGTGGGCACATGAATCGCACGGCAGTCGTACAGATCCCGGAGGAACAGCTGGACCGGATCGCCACCAGCTTCATCAAGGCGGCCAGCGGCTTTTCCAGCCAGATTACCATCACCCGGGGCGGGCACTGCATCAACGCCAAGAGCCTCCTGGGCTTCCTCTCCCTGATGCGGGACCACGGCGAGGTGACGCTGACCGCCGAGGGGCCCGACGCCGGGGAGGCGCTGGGACAGCTGGCGGGCATCCTGGAGGTAAAATAAGAGCGGAGAGAAACGGGACTGCCCGAGGGCAGTCCCGTTCTTCGTTTCCTCAAGTCCCCCGCTCCAGCACGCGGCAGAGCATGGAGGCCGCCTCTCCCCGGGTGGCGGTCCGGCTTCCGGCGTAGGTTCCGGAGGCCAGGCCCAGGGCCTGGGCAAGGGCGGCGTAGCCAAGGCCCTCCGCCGGGATGCTCCCCTTGTCCGTATAGGCGCAGGTGTAAATGCCTCCCAGCCTCGCGGCGGGGCCGTAGCCCGCGGCGTCCAGCAGCATCTTGACCACGTCCGCCCGGGAGAGGACGGCGTTGTCGTCCCGCTCCGAGGCGCGGAGGAGCCCCAGGCGGTAGGCGTCGTAATAGGCGCTCTCCCGGTCCTCCTTCTCCACGGCCTCGGGCTCCAGGGCTCCGCCCCGGAGGCTGGAGACCAGGGCCACCAGCTCCCATTGCGTGATGTTCTTGGCGGGCCGGAATTTTCCCCCGGCGTAGCCCGCGCCATATTGGGCCAGCTTCTCGATGTCCGCCTTGGCGACGCTGCCCGCCAGGTCCGTGTAGGCCAGGGGCTCCCGGGCGCTGCCCTGAGCCTCCCGGACGGGCTCGCCGGTTTTGGCGTCCACGCCCGCGCAGGGCTCCGTCCGCTCCAGGGCGTAGGTCAAGCGGAGGGCGTAGTAGTATTCCATGCCCTGCTCCATGAGCTTGGCCTGGGCCGGGTCGGCCTTGGTCAGCTTCTGGGGCACGTTCCGGTAGGCCAGCACGGGCTCATAGGTCCCCGCCCAGGCGTCGAGGGCCGTCTCCATGGAGACCAGGCCGTTGGCGTCGTCGAAGGTCACCTTCTCATCCCAGGAGGAGGAGAGGGAGTACACAGATCCGTCGGAGGCGTCCATGCCGATCCACGCGGCGTTGGACGGGAAGGGCAGGCCGTTGACCTTCCGGGCAAAGGTGAACGGCCAGTCCGGCCGGTCGGATCCCCGGAGGGGCTGGACCTGCTCCCCCTGGCCGTAGAGGGTCAAATCCCAGTCCGGACGCCAGGTTTTCAGGAAGGCCTCCGCCTTTTTCAGGGCGGCCTCCTCCGTCAGCTTCTTCTCCCGGCCATAGGGGGCGGAGGACCAGACGCCCTCCACGGTCCCGGTCTTGGCGTCCACGGTGATGTTCCGGGTCAGGCGCTCCCCGTCCTCCGTCCGGGCGTAGCGCAGGGTGCAGGTGACCTTGCCCTCCTGCCCCTCCTTGGCGGGGAGGGCCTCATAGGAGGCGTTGGTCAGGGCATAGCCCCGGAGGCCGTAGGCGCTGACGGCCCGGAGGGCCTTGTCCAGGGCCTCCTGGGAGAGGACCCCCTCCATCTGGGCCACGCCCTCCAGCTCCGCCTTTGTGAGGCCCGCCTCGTCGGCGGAGGCCTCCTTCATCATGGCCGTGGGGGCAACGCCTCCGGCGGCGGCGTTCCGGGCGAGGCCCTGATCCATCTTCGCCTCCAGCTCCGTCAGGTCCAGGAGCTCCCCGGTCTTGGCGTCCACCAGGAAGTTGTGGGCGCCCTTCTCCGGCACGTAGCGGAGGACGGCCTTTGTGTCGCCGGACTTGTCCAGGACATACTCCAGCTGGAGCTTCAGGGTTCCCTCCAGGTCCTCCCGGGCCTTGGCGGCGTCGGCGGAGGCCTCAGGAGAGGGCACGCCGCCCACGGCGGTTCCCTCGGGCACGTCCCGGTCAAAGTGCTCCACCACGCCGTTCTCCACCCGGATGGAGTAGTGCAGGGGAGAGGGCAGGCCGTTCAGCGCGATGGTCCCAGACCAGGAGCTGCCCGAGGAATTCCCCAGGGAGAGGTCCCCCTCCCGGTCCTTCAGCTCCACGGCCTCCCCCGCCCGGAGAACCCGGGAGAGGAAGCCCTCCGCGATTTCCCGGTCCCCGTCCCCGGCGCTCTCCGGGAAGGCGGGGAAGGCGGCCCAGACGTCGCCGGGGCTGGGATCGTACTCCCAGCGGTAGAGGCTGACGATGGTCCCGTCCTCCAGGGCGGAGACGGAGAGGGAGCGCCGTTCTCCCTCCCACTCCAGGCCCCACACGGGGGCGAGGCCCTGGTTCAGGCCGCCCCGGAAGGTCTCATAGGCCTCCGTGTCCAGGCCCAGGGTCTTCTTCACCTGGGCGGTGACGCGGGCCAGGCGGGCGTCCTGGGTCTCCTCCGCAGCGGCGGCGGGCAGGGTCAGCGCCGCCAGCAATGCGGCGGCCAGGGTCAGGGAAAGCAGGCGTTTCATGGTCATCCCTCCAAATCTTGTTTGTCCCTTTAGACGGCGGGGGCGGGAAGAATGTTCCCGCCCTCCGTCAATTTATTTCAGCTCGTCCAGCGTCAGGGAGAAGCTCTCCAGGAAGGTCTCCAGGAAGTACTCCACCTCCGGCAGGCCAAAGGCCTCCAGGGCCCTCCGGGTCTGGGCGGCGGCCTCCCGGAACTCGGCGTTCCCGGCCTTCAGCTCCTCCACGCATTTGATGTGGGCGGACAGCTTGTCCGCCGCCTTCACCAGGCGCTCCACCTCCGGGTCCACGTCGGTGAGCACCGGGGCGTAGGCCTTCCGAAGCTCCAGGGGCAGCATGTTCAGAAGCTTTTGCTCCGCCACGGCCTCCACGTGCTTGTAGGCGCTCTGGATGGCGGGGTTGTCATATTTAATAGGTGTGGGCATGTCCCCGGTGAGGATCTCGCTGGCGTCGTGGTACAGCGCCGCCGCCGCCACGGCCCCGGGGTCCACGTGCCCGCCGAACTTCTCGTTGCGGATCACCGCCAGGGCGTGGGCCAGGACGGCAGCCTGGTGGCTGTGCTCCTGGACGTTTTCCGGCGCGGTGTTCCGCATCAGCGCCCAGCGCTGGATGAACCGCATCCGGGAGACATAGGCGAAAAAGTGGCTCCGCATATCCTTACTCCTCCAGTGCTCCGAACAGGGCGTCCCCGTCCGTCCGGGTGATTTTCACGGGCCGGACCTGGTTGTGGAGGTCCGGCCCCTTCACCAGCACCTCCGTGTAGTTGGGGGCGTGGCCCAGGAAGAGGCCCTCCTCTCCGGCGGGCTGCTCGAAGAGGACCTCATAGACTTCCCCCACGCAGCCCTCTAAGTAGGCCCGGCGCATGGCCTGGGCCAGCTCCGCCGCCCGGTGGGCCCGCTCCCCCCGGAGGGTCTTAGGCACCTGCTCCATCTCCGCCGCCGGGGTGCCGGGGCGCTCGGAGTAGGGGAAAATGTGCATCCGGGCGAACTTGCACTTCTGGATGAATTCCAGGGTCTCCCGGAACTCCTCCTCCGTCTCCCCGGGGAAGCCGGTGATCAGATCCGTGGTGACGGCGGGCCGGTGGAAGTGCCGGTTCAAAAGCTCCACGGACTGGAAGAACCGTGCGGCGTCATACTTCCGGCGCATTCGCTTCAAGGTGGCGTCGCACCCGCTCTGGAGGGACAGGTGGAACTGGGGGCACAGGTCCGGCAGCAGGGCCGCCCGCTGGCAGAACTCCTCCGTGACGGTCCGGGGCTCCAGGCTCCCCAGGCGGAGGCGCACCCCCGGCACGGCGGCGCTGACGGCCTCCAAAAGGTCGATGAGGGTCTGTCCCTCGTGGAGGTCCCGGCCCCAGGAAGAGATTTCAATGCCCGTCAGCACGATCTCCCGGTAGCCCTGGCTCTTCAGCTCCGCCGCCTGGACCGCCGTGTCCTCCAGAGAGAGGGAGCGCACCGGGCCCCGGGCGTAGGGGATGATGCAGTAGGAGCAGAAGTTGGCGCAGCCGTCCTCCACCTTCAAAAGGGCCCGGGTCCGGCCCTCCAGCCCTCCGGCGGGCAGGCGCTCGAAGTGCCTCCGGTCAAAGGGCGGGTCCACGGCCTCCAGAGGGGCTCCCCGCTCCCGGACGGCCTGCTCCAAAAGGTCCAGAAAGCCCAGGCGGTCCCCGGTGCCCGTCAGCAGGTCGGCCCCCAGGGCCCGGGCCTCGGCGGCGTGGGTCTGGGACCAGCAGCCGCACACGGCCACCACGGCCTCCGGGTGCTCCCGGCGGACCCGGTGGACGGCCTGGCGGGACTTCTGATCTCCGGCGGCGGTGACGGAACAGGTGTTGATGACGTAGGCGTCTGCCTCTCCGCTGAAGGGGACGATTTCGTGGCCCCGGGCCCGGAGCTCCCGCTCCATGGCCTGGGTCTCGTACTGGTTCACCTTGCAGCCGAGGGTGTAGATGGCGATTTTCATATCGGCTTAGATTCTCCTTGCGCTTTGTAGGATTGTTCGATATAATGGCTTGGCATGCCCTATTATACTGGAATCCCCCCGTTTGGGCAAGCCCCCCGGAAAGGAGTTTTTTACCAAATGATTTACCTGGACCACGCCGCCACCACCCCCGTCCCCAGGGCCGTGGCGGACGCCATGTACGCGGTTTTGACGGAGCAATACGGCAATCCCAGCTCCCAGTACCCCTTTGGGGCCGGGATGAAAAAGCAGGCCGAGCTCTGGCGGGCGGCCGTGGCCGCCCTGATGGACTGCCCGGCGGACCGTCTGTTCTTCACCTCCTGCGGCACCGAGGGGGACAACTGGGCCCTCCGGGCCGCCGCCTGGCAGAACCGGCACGTGGGGCGGCACATCGTCACCACGGCGGTGGAGCACAGCGCCGTTCTGGAGTGCTGCAAATGGCTGGAGCGGGACGGGTATGAGGTCACGTACCTGGCCCCGGACCAGGACGGGACCATCACCGCCGCCCAGGTTTTAGAGGCCGTCCGGCCCGACACCGCCGCGGTATCCGTCATGCTGGTGAACAACGAGCTGGGGACCGTCTACCCGGTCGCGGAGATCGCCAAGGGCCTCACCGCCCGGAATCCCAAGACCCTGCTCCACACCGATGCGGTGCAGGGCCTCACCGCCTTCTCCGCCCGGACCCTGGGGGCGGACTTCGTCACCGTCTCCGCCCACAAGATCGGCGGGCCCAAGGGAATTGGGGCGCTGTACATCGGCCCCCGGGTGAAGAACCCCCGACCCCTGCTCCCCGGCGGGGGGCAGGAGAGGGGCCTCCGCTCCGGCACCGAGGCCACGGCCCAGATGGCGGGCTTCGCCAGGGCGGCGGAGCTCCGGCTGGAGCGTCTGGACCGGGACCGGGAACACCTGGCGGCCCTCCAGGCTTATGCCCGGGAGAAGCTGCTGGCTATCCCGGATATGGTCCCCGTGGGCGCGGGGACGGCCCCCCACATCCTCTCCGTGTCCCTGGCGGGCTGGCCCGCCGGGAACATCGTTACAGACCTGGGAGGCCAGGATATCTGCGTCTCCGCCGGGTCTGCCTGCCACCAGGGCAAGCCCAGCCACGTGGTCGCCGCCTTAAAGCTCCCCAAGCGGGTGGCCGCCGGGGTCATCCGCCTCAGCTTCGGGCCCGGCACCACGGAGGCGGAGATCGACGCCTGCGCCGAGGCCCTCCGGCGGCATCACGATACCCGGATGCCCATGCTGTAATACGATTTTGATAGAAGAAAGGCGCTTTATGTTCAGCTTTCTCCGCCGTGAGCCCGGCTTTTACAAACGGCTCTTCAAGCTCTCCCTGCCCATGATCCTCCAGAACCTCATCACCTTCTCCCTGGGGCTCATCGACACCTTCATGGTCTCCCGCCTGGGGAACGCCGAGATGGCGGCGGTGACCACCGCCAACGTCCCCGTGTTCCTCCTCACCAGCATCGTCTTCGGCTTCCAGAGCGGCCTGGGCATCCTGGTGAGCCAGTACTGGGGCAAGGGGGATGAAAGGAGCGTCAGCCGGGCCCTGGGCGTGGCCTCCCTGCTGGGGACCGCCGTCACGCTGCCCCTGGCCCTCATCTTCTGCGCCGTCCCGGTGCCGGTGATGGACCTCCTCTCCAACAGCCACGACCTCAGCCTGCTGGGGGCTCCCTACCTCCAGGTCATCGGCTTCGCCTACGTCTTCAACATGCTCTCCTCCATCTATGTCAGCGCCCGGCGGAGTGTGGAGGACCCGGGCTTCGGCATGAAGCTCTTCGGCTTCTCCACCATCCTGAACACGGGGCTGAACTACCTCTTGATCTTCGGAAAATGCGGCTTCCCCGCCCTGGGGGTGGCCGGGGCCGCCATCGCAACGCTCTTGGCCCGGGTCAGTGAGTTCGCCATCTGCGTCTTCTGCGCCCTGCGGAGCAAGCTGATTCCGCTGTACCTGGGGCTCTTCTTCCGTCCCGGTGCGGACATGCTGCGCCGCTTCGTCAAGTACGCCTCCCCGGTGGTCCTCAACGAGACGGTCTGGGGCCTGGGGAACTCCCTGCTGACGGTAATCCTGGGTTATACCAACGATTCCGTGGAGATGCTGGCGGCCAACGCCGTCATGGGCAACCTGAACCGCCTCTTCCTGGTGGTCTGCTTCGGCCTGGGGGCCGCCACCGCCGTCATGGTGGGCAAGGCCATCGGCGAGGGCCAGGGCCGGGAGAAGGTCATGGACCTGAGCCGGGCCCTCCTCTGGTTCGCCGTGCTGGTGGGCACCGTTCTGGCGGCGTTCTCCCTGGCCCTGGTGCCCCTGGTCTTTGTGCCCTTGATCTTCCCCATGTTCAAGCTCTTCGGCCTCTCCGCCGAGATCGCCACGGCCCTGGCCGTCATGGGCTTCGCCACCATCCCCCTCCACGCCTGCGCCATCTCCGCCATCACCGGGGTCCTCCGGGCCGGGGGCGACGTGATGTGGTCCACGGCCCTGGACATTGCCCCCCAGTGGGTGGTGTGCCTTCCCGTCACGGCGTTTGTGGCCCTGGTGTGGGGCCTGGGCTCCTGGCCCATCGCCTTCGCCATGCAGCTGGAGAGCATCGTGAAGTTCCCCCTCTGCCTCTGGCGGGTCCGGGGCGGGAAGTGGATCAACGACGTGACCGGGGGGAAGGGGGAGCCATGAGCCTGTTCCGCTGCCCCCTCTGCGCCGCCCCCCTGGAGCGGGAGGCGGGGGCCTACCGCTGCCCAGATCGGAAGAGCACACGTCTGAACTCCAGT
>CAJUOD010000039.1 GCA_910587875.1 uncultured Oscillibacter sp.
GATACGGAGGAATACATCGAACTGATTAACCCCTCCATCGTCGAGCAGAGCGGGGAGCAGACTGGCCCGGAGGGCTGCCTCAGCGTCCCGGGAAAGTGGGGGCTGGTAACCCGGCCCAGCTACGTCCGGGTCCGGGCGCAGGACCGGGATGGCAACTGGTTTGAGGTGGAGGGCGAGGGCCTGACGGCCCGCTGCTTCTGCCATGAGCTGGAGCACCTGGACGGGCATCTCTACACGGAACACATCGAGCGCTTCCTGACGGACGAGGAAGTCGAGGAGTATTTCAGCCAGGAAGAGGGGAACAACTGATGCGCATTCTCTTCATGGGCACGCCGGAGTTTGCCGTGGCCTCCCTCCGCCGCCTGGTGGAGGACGGACACGAGATCTGCGGCGTCCTCACCCAGCCGGACAAGCCGAAAAACCGGGGACACAAGCTGACGCCAACGCCTGTAAAGGAGTATGCCCTTACGAAAAATTTGGCGGTTTTCCAGCCCGCGTCTCTGCGGAACGCCGAGAGTTTGGAGCTGGTGCGGTCCCTGGAGCCGGAGCTGACGGTGGTGGCGGCCTATGGAAAGCTGCTGCCGGAGGACATTCTGAACGTGCCGCCCCTGGGCTCCATCAACGTCCACTCGTCCCTGCTGCCCAAGTACCGGGGCGCGGCCCCCATCAACTGGGCGGTGCTGAACGGGGAGACGGAGACCGGCGTCTCCATCATGTATATGGCCAAGGAGCTGGACGCGGGGGATGTCATCCTCCAGAAGTCTACGCCCATCGGCGAGACGGAGGACGCCCAGGCCCTCACCCAGCGTCTCGCGGAGCTGGGGGCTGAGGCCCTGTCCGAGACCGTCAAAGCCCTGGCGGACGGGACGGCCGCGCGCGTCCCTCAGGACCACGAGAAGCATACCTACGCTCCTATGCTGGGAAAGGAGCTCTCTCCCGTGGACTGGACCCGCTCCGCCCATGAGATCAGCTGCCAGGTCCGGGGACTGATCCCCTGGCCCTGCGCGACGACGGATATTGTCAGCGGCGAGGAGATGAAGCTCTACGCCGTCCGGGAGACCGGTGAGGAGACCCCGGCCAAGCCCGGAACCATCACAGCCGCCGGAAAGCAGGGCATTGACGTGGCCTGCGGCGACGGAAAGGTCCTCCGGGTGACGGAGCTCCAGGCCAAGGGCGGAAAACGCATGGCCGCCGGGGCTTATTTATTGGGACATCCCATTCAACGCTAAAATTCGAGGGTGCTTATGCCTTATTATTATGGTGGCTACGGAGATTTCCTGGCCAACAACATCTACTTCCTTCTGCTGATTCCGGTGATGATCCTGTCCCTCTGGGCTCAGGCCCAGGTCAGCGGCAATTTCAACAAGTACAGCCGGGTCTCCAACCGCCGCCGCCTCACCGGCGCCCAGGCGGCGGAGGCGGTGCTCCGGGCCAACGGGGTCTACGACGTGGCCATCACCTCTACCTGGGGCAAGCTGACGGACCACTACGATCCCCGGGACAACACCATCTATCTTTCCCAGGCCGTCTACTCCTCCGCCACGGTGGCGGCGGTGGGCGTGGCAGCCCACGAGGCGGGCCACGCCGTGCAGTACGCCGTGAACTACGCCCCGGTTCGTCTGCGGAGCGCCATCGTGCCTGTGACAAACCTGGGTTCCCGCTGCTCCATGATTCTGCTGCTTATCGGGCTGCTGTTTTACAGCCAGAGCCTGTTTCTGGCGGGCATCCTGCTGTTCTCACTGACCACATTTTTCCAGCTGGTCACCCTGCCGGTGGAGTTCAACGCCTCCCGCCGGGCCCTGGAGACCATTGAAAGCCGGGGACTCCTGGACGAGGAGGAGCTCACCGGGGCCCGGAAGGTCCTCCGGGCGGCGGCGCTGACCTACGTGGCGGCGCTGCTGATGTCCGCTTTGCAGCTGCTGCGCTATGTGCTGATCTTCCTGGGCCGCAGCGACCGGGGCGGCCGCCGCGGCGGAGGCCGGGGATGAGCGCCCGGAAGGAGGCGCTGGCCGTCCTGACCGCCTGCCGCATGCGGGGGGCCTGGGCGGACGCCGCGCTGGGGGCCCATTTGAAGGGCCTCTCTCCCGCCGACGCGGGGCTGTGCAGCCGCATCGTCTATGGCGTCATCCAGAATGAGATGCTGCTGGACTTCTACCTCTCCGGCTTCTGCACTCAGAAGCTGGGCCACCTCCAGCCGCCCCTGGCGGACATCTTGAGAATCGGGGCCTATCAGATTTTGTTCCTGGACCGGGTGCCGGATAACGCCGCCGTCCACACGTCGGTGGAGCTGGCCAAGGACGCGGGAAGGGGACAGGCGGCGGGACTGGTGAACGCCGTCCTCCGGCGGCTCTGCCGGGAGAAGGAAGCCCTGCCCGCCATCCCGGACCGGGATGAGGCCAAGTATCTCTCCATCCGCTACAGCCACCCAAAGTGGCTGGTGAAGCGCCTGCTGGCCCTGCTGGGCGGGGCGGGGACGGAGGCATTCCTTATAAACAGCAACAGCCAGCCTCCCGCCGCCGCCCAGGTCAACACCCTCCGCTGTTCCACGGAGGAAGCGGTGAAGGCTCTGGAGGCGGAAGACGTCCGGGCCGAAGGGCATCCCTGGCTGCCGGGCTGCCTGCTGCTCCAGGGCACGGGAGATCTGGAGCGCTTGAAAGCGTTTCGGGACGGCATGATTTACATTCAGGACCCGGCGGCCCGCCTGGCGGTGCTGGCGGCGGAGCTCCAGCCCGACAGCCGGATGCTGCCCGGAAGCCGGGTGCTGGACGTATGCGCCGCCCCCGGCGGGAAGTCCTTTGCCGCCGCCATCGCCATGGAGGACCGGGGAGAGATCGTCTCCTGCGACCTCCACGAGAACAAGCTGAAGCGCATCCGGGAGGGCGCGGACCGGCTGGGCCTGACCTCCATCCGTACGGAGGCCGCCGACGGGCGGGTCTTCCGGGAGGAGTGGAAAGACGCCTTCGACCTGGTGCTGGTAGACGCGCCCTGTTCCGGCCAGGGCATCCTCCGCAAGAAGCCGGATATCCGCCGGAAAAAGGCGGACGACCTCTTCACCCTGCCGGTGGTCCAGAGCGCCATCCTGGAGAACGCCGCCCGCTACGTCCGCCCCGGCGGGACCCTGATCTACTCCACCTGCACCATCCTGCCGGAGGAGAACGGGGAAGTGACGGACGCGTTCCTGGGGACCCACCCGGAGTTTTCCCGGGAAAGGTTTTCCCTGCCGGGGCCTATTGGACAGACAGAGGGGCAGATCACCCTCTGGCCCCACCTCCATGACACCGACGGCTTTTACATCTGCCGCATGACGCGGCGCGTTTGAGGCGAACCATGACCGATATCAAATCCATGACCCTCCCGGAGCTGCGGGACTTCCTCCAGAGCATGGGGGAGCCCGCCTTCCGGGGGAAGCAGGTTTTTTCCTGGCTGAGCCGGGGCGTCGGCTCCTTTGACGAGATGTCGAACCTGCCCCTGTCCCTGCGGGAGCGCTTGAAAGAGACCTGCTCTCTGTCCGTTCCGTCGGTGGCCCGGAAACAGGTCTCAGCCAGGGACGGCACCATCAAATACCTCTGGCAGCTGGCGGATGGCAACTGCATCGAGTCCGTGCTGATGCGCTACCACCACGGGAATACCGTCTGCATCTCCTCCCAGGTGGGCTGCCGCATGGGCTGCGCCTTCTGTGCGTCCACCATCGCCGGAAAGGTCCGGGACCTGACCCCGGGGGAGCTGCTGGACCAGGTGATGTTCACCCAGAAGGACTCCGGGGCCCCCATTTCCAACATCGTGCTGATGGGCATCGGCGAGCCCATGGACAACCTGGACGCCGTGCTGAAATTCCTGGAGATCGTGAACCATCCCGATGGGCTGAACATCGGGATGCGGCACATCTCCCTGTCCACCTGCGGGGTCCTGCCCGGCATCCGCCGCCTGGCGGAGCTGGGGCTGCAGCTGACCCTGTCCGTTTCCCTCCACGCGCCGGACCGGGAGACCCGGTCCAGGCTCATGCCCGTCAACCGGGCCTATGACGTGGAGGACCTGTTTGCCGCCTGTCACGAGTATTTCGAGAAGACCGGGCGGCGGATCTCCTTTGAGTACGCCATGATCGACGGCGTGAATGACCAGGACTGGCAGGCGGATCTCATCGCCAAGCGGCTGAGGGGAATGCCCGGCCATGTGAACCTGATCCCGCTGAACGACGTGACGGAAAGCCCCTTCCGGCCCTCCCGCCGGACGGCGGCGTTTCAAAAACGCCTGGAATCTCATGGCCTCACCGCCACCGTGCGGCGGAGCCTGGGTGGAGATATAGACGCCGCCTGCGGACAGCTCCGCAGGAAGGCAGAGAAAGGGGAGGATTCCCAATGATGAACCTATGGAGCATGACCGACACCGGACTCGTCCGCAAAGAGAATCAGGACGCCTACGCGGTGAAAACGGCCTTTGGACACACGATCTGCGTGGTCTGCGACGGGATGGGCGGGGCCGCCGGCGGGCAGCTGGCCAGCCGCATCGCCGTGGACACCTTCTCTGCGGAGATGGAAAAGCGCCTCACCCAGGAGGCCAAGCCGGATCGGCTGCGGGAGATCTCCGTGGTGGCGGTGGCCCTGGCGAACCGCGCCGTGCGGGACGCCGCCCGGACCTCGGAGGCGTACCACAGTATGGGGACCACCCTGGTCTCCGCCGTCTCCTTCGACGGGGGCGTGGTCATCGCCAACGTGGGGGACAGCCGGGCCTACCATATCAATAAGGAGCGCATTCACCAGGTGACCCGGGACCACTCCCTGGTGGAGCACATGGTGGAGCGGGGGGATATCACCGCCGAGGAGGCCCGCCGCCACCCCAACCGGAACCTCATCACCCGTGCCCTGGGGCCGGACGTCGACCCGGAGTGCGACTGCTACACCTGCCAGCTTCTGCCGGGGGACTTCCTCCTGCTGTGCACCGACGGGCTGGTGAACACGGTGACGGACGAGGAGATCATGCGGGAGGTCCTCCACGGCGACACGAACACCTGCATGGAACGCCTGCTGGCCATCTCCAAGAGCCGGGGCGCGTCGGACAATATCACCGTCGTCCTGGCGAAGAAGCTGTAAGGGAGGAGGAGCTGCATGGATCAGTACATTGGAAAAATGCTGGATAACCGCTATGAGATCCTGGAACGCATCGGCACCGGGGGCATGGCGGTGGTCTATAAGGCGAAATGCCACCGGCTCAACCGCCTTGTGGCCCTGAAAATATTGAAGAGCGACCTGGCCCAGGACGAGGACTTCCGCCGCCGGTTCAACGCGGAGTCTCAGGCCGTGGCCCAGCTGTCCCACCCCAATATCGTGTCGGTCTACGACGTGAGCCGGGGCGGGGACACGGAATATATCGTCATGGAGCTCATCGACGGCATCACACTGAAGCAGTACATGGAGAAGCGGGGCCAGCTGAATTGGCGGGAGTCCCTGCACTTCATCACCCAGATCATGCGGGGCCTCAGCCACGCCCACAGCCGGGGCATCGTCCACCGGGACATCAAGCCCCAGAATGTCATGGTCCTCCGGGACGGCAGTGTGAAGGTGGCTGATTTCGGCATCGCGTGCCTGGAGAACTCTGCCCAGACCCTGACCCAGGAGGCCCTGGGCTCCGTCCACTATATCTCGCCGGAACAGGCCAGGGGAGAGCGGACCGACGCCCGCAGCGACATCTACTCCGCCGGCGTGGTCATGTACGAGATGCTCACCGGGCGGCTGCCCTTCGAGGGGGATTCCGCCGTTTCCGTTGCCATCCAGCACCTCAGCTCCGTGCCCCTGTCCCCCCGGGAGCTGAACGCGGAGATCCCCCAGCAGCTGGAGCTTATCTGCATGAAGGCCATGACCCCGGACCTAAGCCGCCGCTACGCCTCCGCCGACGCCATGATCGCCGACCTGGAGGACTTCCGGAAGAATCCCAACATCAGCCTGGACTTCACCATGATGGACCTCCGGCCGGAGGAGCCGGCGGAGCCCACCCAGCCCATCCGCACCTATGACCGGACCCTCCATCCCTCGCCGAAAAACCGGGAGCGGGAACCGGAGCGGGTCCGGGAGCGCCGCCGGGACTATGAGGACGACTACGAGCCGCCCCGCCGGGGCGGAGGCGCCGGGGTGAAGGTGCTGGTAGGCGTGGCCATCGTGCTGGCTCTGGCTCTGGCGGCGGTGCTGTTTAAGATGGTCTCTGAGTCCATCCAGCAGCAGCAGCCCCAGGAGCCCCAGACCTATGTGGTGCCCTCGGTGGTGGGCTACACGCCGGAACAGGCCGCCAATCTGGCGGAGGTGAAGGACGTATTCACCCTGGTGGAAAAAGGGAGCGAGTTCAACGACGACTACCCGGAGGGGGTCATCGTCCGGCAGAATCCCACGGAGGAGCGGCACGTAAGGGGCGACAATCTGACCATTGAGGTCTGGGTCAGCGCCGGGGAGGACACGGGAGAGATGCTGGACGTGACCAACAAGACCGTGGCGCAGGCCAATGTGATTCTGAAAGACCTGAAAACAAAATACGACCTGGAGATTTTCGCCGACGAGGCGGAAATGGAGTTCAACGACGAAATCACCGAGGGCTTTATTATCCGCAGCATCCCCGCCGAGCACGAGGAGTTGAAAGACGGCGACATCATCCGGCTGATTGTCAGCAAGGGCCCGGAGCGGAAGCCGGTGGTAGTCAATAACTTCGTCGGTATGCAGATCGACGCGGTGCTCCGGTCCTTGCAGGATTCCCTGCATTTGACCTGCACCAACGCCGATATTGAATATGTGGAGGACGAGGCCGAACCCAACAGCGTTATCTGGCAGAGCCTGGAGCCCCTTACGACGGTGAACGAGTGGGACACCATCAAGTTCCGGGTCAGCGCCGGGATCACAAATAAGACGATTGAACTGGATTTCAACCTGCCCCAGGACAACCGTACCACCGTTTGGGTGAAGGTCTACGTGGGCGACGAGGTCAATCCGCAGTTTGATGAACGGGTCAGCACGGCCGGCGGCACAGTCCACATTCCGGCGCTGACAGGGTCCGGCACCCAGATGGTCAAGGTTTACTTTGACGACGCCCTGGATCAGGAACAGAGTCACGAGGTCCAGTTTACTTGATATGACGGGACGGATTCAAAAGGCCCTCAGCGGCTTCTACTACGTGGACACCGGCGAGACGGTGCTGACCTGCCGGGCCAGGGGGAAATTCCGCAAGGAGGGGATTTCTCCCCTGGTGGGGGACCGGGTGGAGGTCCGGGAGCTGGGCAATGGGGAAGGCTTCGTGGAAGCAATCCTGCCCCGGCGGAACGCCTTTGCCCGGCCTTCCGTTGCTAACATCGACCAGCTGGTGGTCATTGCCTCCGCCGCCATCCCCAAGACGGACCCCTTTCTCATCGACCGGGTGGCCGCCATCGCCGCGCTGAAGGACTGTGCCGTGGCAGTGGTGCTGAACAAGTGCGATCTAGATCCGGCAGATGCACTTTATGACATTTACCACGCCTCCGGCTTCCCGACCCTGCGGGTCAGCGCCGAGACCGGGGAGGGCATGGAGGATTTGAAGGCCCTGATAGCCGGGAAGTTATCTGCCTTTACAGGCAACTCTGGCGTAGGAAAATCCAGCATTCTGAATGCGCTGGATCCGGATTTTCACCTGCAGGTGGGGGAGGTCAGCACGGCTCTGGGCCGGGGACGGCACACCACCCGCCATGTGGAGCTCCACCGCCTCTCCTGCGGGGCGGAGGTGGTAGACACGCCGGGGTTTTCCTCCTTCGACGCCGAGGAATTGGACCTGGAGTTAAAGCGCCGCCTGCCGGAGACCTTCCTGGAGTTCGCGCCCTATCTGGGGGAATGCCGCTTTGTGGGGTGCAGCCACACCCGGGAGAAGGGCTGCGCCGTGCTGGAGGCACTGCGGCAGGGGAGGATACAGAAAAGCCGCCATGACAGCTACCTCCGCCTCTATGAGGAGCTGAAGCCCCTGCGGGATTGGCAGGAGAAAAAGTGAGCAAACGCCGCCTCAGGTTTTGAGGCGGCGTTTTTTCACCATGGACGGCCCTTCCGTATATACTGGAGAGGAAGGAAGGGAGGCGTGACGCAATGGGTTGTGGAAACGGAAGCTTTGGAAACTGGGGCTGTGGAAACGGAGGGGGAGGAATCCGCCTGCTGGGTCTCTTCGCCGTGGCCCTGGGTGCGGGGATTCTGATCGCCGCGGTATTTCCCGTGGGCGTGCTGATGTTCCTGGTCGCGTTTCTGCTGATCGGCTGCGGCTGCGCCTGCTGCCGGCGTTGAGATTGAGAGGAGGCGTCACATGAATATTGTCGTTTGGAAGTCCCCCAAAATGCTCCGGGGCATCCTGAAGAAACTTTTCAAGGTCTGAAACATATCCCGCCCCGGCGGCGCATAGAGTAGGACATGGATTCTATGCCTGCCGGGAAAGGAAGGAGTTCTTCATGGAACTGGATTTGAAAAAAGTGTCTTTGGACGCCTATGACACGGGCGGGGAAGTGACCCTGACCCAGGAGGAGACGGCGGAAACCATTGTGCCGGACTACTGCCCTGACATTGCCCGTATTATCGAGACGGACGGGAAGGTTTACCTCCACAGCCGGGAGCTGCGGGACGGGAAAGCGGAGCTTTCCGGAACCGTCCGCGTCACGGTGCTCTACACTCCCGATGGGGAGAGCGGCGTCCGCACCTTGGAATTTGCCATTCCCTTCACTGTCGAGAGCGACAGCCGGGCCCTGCCGGGCTGCCAGCACCTGACGGCGGAGACGGAGACGGAATTTTTAGAGGCCCGCATGCTGAACCCCCGGAAGATCTTCACCCACTGCAAGCTGGTGACCCATGTGACCGGCTACCAGCGCAAGCCTCTGGAGTTCTGCGAGGACATCGAGGCGGAGCCCGGGCTCCAGGTGGAGAAGCGCCAGGAGCAGCAGCACGCGATCCTCTTGACCCACATCGCGGAAAAGGATTTTATGTTTACGGAGGAGATGAACCTCTCCCCGGGCCGGGAGGGCGCGGCGGAGCTGCTGACCAGCCAGGTCTCCAGCACCGTGACGGAAACTAAGATCGTGGGGAGCAAGCTGATCTTCAAGGGTGTGTTCTCCATTGGCCTGCTCTACCGGGACCAGAGCGGCGGCTGCGGGTCCGCCTCCGCGGAGCTGCCCTTTTCCCAGATCATGGAGGTGGAGGGGGCCGAGGAGGGCTCCGCCGCCAGTCTGCAGCTGCAGCTCACGGGGACGGACTTCCAAATCGACGGCGACGACCCGGAGGGCCGTCAGATCGCCGTGACGCTGTACCTCCACGCCACGGCCCAGCTGCGGGAGGAGCGGGAGCTGACCCTGCTCAGCGACCTCTACTCCACCGCCTACGACATGACCTACGAGGCGGCGCCGCTGACGATTACCAGCTTCTGTGAGAACCTGACCCGCCGGCAGACCCTGCGGGAGGTGCTGGAGATCGGCGTGGTGGCGGAGTCCATCCTGGCCCTGTCCGCCAAATGCGGTCCAGTATCCGTCAGCCGGGAGGGGAGCATGGCCGTTCTCCGGGCCGGGGTGACGGTCCGGGCCATGTACCTGGACGAGGGCGGCGTGCCTTTGGTTGCTGAGCGGAGCATCGACGCCGGCTGTCAGCTGGAGCTTCCGGAGGACTGCCGGATCACCGCCCGAGCCGTCTGCGCCGAGGAGGTCCAGGGCACCCTGGGAGACCGGGGCATCGAGGTCCGCTTCCCGGTGGACTTCCAGGTGGAGGCGGCGGCCAGGGTGAAAAAGGTCTGCATCTCCGCCGCCAAGCTGGACACGGAGACCACGAAGGACCTAGGCGGCGCGCCCTCCCTGGTCCTGCGGTGCATCGGGCGGCAGGAGAGCGCCTGGGATTTGGCGAAGAAATACAACACCACCATCGCCGCCATCCTCTCCGCCAACCAGCTGGAGGGGGAGGGGGAGATCCCCCAGGATCAGATGCTGCTGATTCCCAGAAAAAGGGCCTGAAAAGAAGCGCGGGAGAATCTTCTCCCGCGCTTTTTACTGCAAAGCTTTATCGCTTTACAAGCACTGCGTTTTAACCGTTTGCATACCTGGAGAGGAACTGCCTCGTCCGTTCCTCCTTGGGGTGGTCGATGACCTCCCTGGGATCGCCCTGTTCCACGATGACGCCGCCGTCCATGAAGATCACCTGGTCCGCCACATCCCGGGCGAAGGCCATTTCATGGGTGACGATGATCATGGTGGTCTTCTGTTCCGCCAGGGAGCGGATGACCCGCAGGACCTCCCCGGTGAGCTCCGGGTCCAGGGCAGAGGTTGGCTCGTCGAAGCAGAGGATATCCGGGTGGAGGGCCAGCGCCCGGGCAATGGCCACCCGCTGCTGCTGTCCGCCGGAGAGCTGGTGGGGGTAGTGGTCCGCCCGGTCCGCCAAACCCATCCGCTCCAGCAGCTCTCGGCCCGCCTTTGCAATGTCCTCCTTGCTCTCGCCGCCCCGCTCTTTAGCCAGTAGCTCCCGGGCCAGGGTGACGTTCTGCAGGGCCGTGTACTGGGGGAAGAGGTTGAAGTTCTGGAAGACCAGGCCGAAATGGAGGCGCTTTTTCCGGATTTCGCTGTCCAGCTGGGTTTGGGGGTTGGCGGCATTGAAGATGATGTTTTCCTTTACGGAGATGGTCCCGTGGTCCGGACGCTCCAGGAAATTCAGGCAGCGGAGCAGGGTGGTCTTGCCGGAGCCGGAGGAACCGATGATGGAGAGGGCCTGGCCCTCCTCCAGGGAGAAGCTGATGTCGGAGAGAACCTGGGTGTCCCCGAAGTGTTTTTCAATATTCCGTACCTCTAAGATCGCCATAGGATGCCGCCTCCTTTAACGGAAATAGTTCAGCTTCCGCTCGAACCAGCCGAACAGCAGCGTCAGGGCGCCCACAAAGACCAGGAAGAAAATCGCCGTGGAAAACAGGGGCCAGATGAGGCCCTTGGAGGCGTATTCGTTGGCCGTCATGATGATCTCTTTGTTGGAGATGATCCGGGCCAGGGAGGTGTCCTTCACCAGCGTAATGATCTCATTGCCCATGGGGGGGACAATGCGCTTGACCAGCTGGAGGAGCGTAACCTTGAAGAAGATCTGCGGTTTCGTCATGCCCAGCACCTGTCCGGCCTCATACTGTCCCCGGGGAACGGACTCGATGCCGCCCCGGAAGATCTCGGAGAAATAACAGGCGTAGTTGATGACGAAGGCCACCACCGCCGCCATGAGGCGGCCGCTGTTGCCGGAGGGCCAGGGGGAGCCCCAGCCCATTAGGCCAGGCCCCAGAAAGATGACCAGCAGCTGCAGCATCAGGGGCGTGCCGCGGATGATCCAGACAAAGGTCTTCATCAGCCAGGACAGGGGCTTGAAGCGGCTCATGGAGCCAAAGCAGATCAGCAGCCCCAGGGGGATCGAAAACAGCAGCGTCAGCCCGAAGAGCTGACAGTTGATAACAAAGCCCTCACAGAGACGGCCCAGGATCACACTCATGTTGTTCCACCTCAAAAAGCACTCTATGGGACAAGGGGAAAACCGTCCCCCTGTCCCACAAGAGCGTGTATGTCTTAGTCAGCCAGCTCCAGATTGTACTGGTCGGCCAGGGCCTTCAGGGAACCGTCGGCCACCATCTCGGCGAAGATTTCGTTTACGGCGTCCCGCACGTCGGAGCCCTTGCGGAAGGCCACGCCGTAGTTTTCAACCGCCAGCTCATCCACGATTTCCAGGTCGGCGTAGTCCGTGCCCTCGCCGGTCATGGCGTTGGCCAGGGTCAGGTCCAGCACGGCGGCGTCGGCCGTTCCAGCCTTGACCTCCATGAGGCAGTCGGTCTGGACGCTCTTGCCCACGTAATCGGCCTGGGCCAGGCCCGCGTCGGGTTCGGAGTCCTCGCCGCCAATGATCTGCGCCTCACCGGCGGAGCCCACTTCCGCGACCACGGTCTTGCCCGCCAGGGAAGCGGTGTCGGTATACTCCGTACCGGCCTTGACCACCACCACCTGGGCGTTCTTGACATAGGGGACCGTGCAGTTCATATTGGCTTCCCGCTCGGCGTCCAGGGTCATGCCGTTCCAGATGCAGTCGATGGATTTACCGGCCAACTCCACTTCCTTGGTCTCCCAGATGATCTCCTGGAACTCGGGCTCCACGCCCAGACGCTCGCAGACGGCGCGGGCCAGCTCCGTGTCGAAGCCGGTGAAGTTGCCGTCCGCGTCGGTGTAGTTCATGGGCTCATAGACCGTGTAGCCAACGACCAATTTTCCATTTCCCCGCACATAGGCCAGGTCGCTGTCGGCGTCCGCCTGATCGCTTCCGGTGTCGCCGGACTTCTGATCTTCCGGAGCGACCACAGAAGTGCTGCCGCTGTCGGCGGGACTGCTGGAATCATCCGAACCGCCGCCGCAGGCGGCCAGGCTCAGGACCATAGCAAGGGCCAGCAGGAGGGCCCAAAACTTCTTGTTTTTCATCATGCTTTCATCCTCCAAATTGGAACGGGCGGTCCCGTTCGTTTAATACGCTAGCAGTTTACCATATTAAAGAACTCCTGTAAAGCATGATTTCGACCAAATCAGCTCCGCCGTCAGGGGGACTTCCTTGTGGGTTTTCTCCAAAACAAGACGGGCCGTCATACTTTCTGCCGGACGGGCATAGAGTGGAACATGAATATGGAGCGGAAAAAGGACGGGATGCTATGAACACGACCATCTATCAGAATATCGCCACCCGCACGGCGGGGGATATCTACATCGGCGTGGTGGGCCCGGTGCGGACCGGCAAGTCCACCTTTATCAAGCGCTTCATGGAGACCCAGGTGATCCCCAACATTGAAAATGTGTACCGCAAGGAGCGGGCCCGGGATGAGCTGCCCCAGAGCGGCTCTGGCCGGACCATTATGACGGCGGAGCCCAAGTTCGTCCCGGAGGAGGCGGCCCAGGTCCAGCTGGAGGGGGGCGCGTCTTTCTCCGTGCGGCTGATCGACTGCGTGGGCTACATGGTCCGGGGGGCCATCGGCCAGTTTGAGGACGACGCGCCCCGGATGGTGACGACTCCCTGGTACGACCACGAGATCCCCATGACCGAGGCGGCGGAAATCGGCACCCGGAAGGTGATCTCGGAGCACTCCACCATCGGGATCGTCATCACCACCGACGGAACAGTGGCCGACATCCCCCGGGAGGACTACCTGGAGGCGGAGGAGCGGGTGGTCCGGGAGCTCCAGGAGCTGGGGAAGCCCTTCATCGTCCTGCTGAATTCGGCGGACCCCAAGAGCGACCGGGCGGAGGCCATCGCCCGGGACATCGCCTCCCGCTATGAGGTGAACTGCGTCCCGGTGAATTGCCTGGACCTGGGGGAGGAGGACGTGGCGGACATCCTGCGGGCGGTTCTCTACGAGTTCCCCATGCAGGAGCTGGACCTGTTCCTGCCCCCCTGGGTGGATGCCCTGCCCACGGACCACCCCATCAAGGCCAGCCTCTACGAGGCGGTGCGCCAGGGCACCGCCCAGCTCCAGCACATTCGGGAGGTGGAGGGCGTCATCGCCGCCCTGGGGAGCTGCGAGAACATCAGCGAGGCCAAAATCACCTCCATCGACCTGGGCACCGGCGTGGCGGCGGCAAGCCTCAGCCTGCCCCGGGAACTGTTCTACCACACGCTGTCGGAGCAGTCCGGCTTTGAGGTGGGGGACGACGGGGACCTGATGAGCCTGCTGACCCGCCTGGCGGCGGTGAAGGCGGAGTACGACAAGGTGGCCGGGGCCCTGCGGGACGTGCGGGAAACAGGCTACGGCATCGTGGTCCCCAGCATCGACGAGCTGAAGCTGGAGGAGCCGGAAATCATGAAGCAGGGGGGCCGCTACGGCGTGAAGCTGAAGGCCAGCGCCCCCAGCATCCACATGATCCGGGCGGACATTGAGACGGCGGTCTCGCCCATCGTGGGGAACGAGAAGCAGTCGGAGGACATGGTGAACTACCTGCTCCAGGAGTTCGAGGGGGACACCAGCAAGATCTGGCAGTCCAACATCTTCGGCCGGAGCTTCCACGAGCTGGTCAGCGACGATCTCCAGGGCAAGCTGAAGCGGATGCCGGACGACGCCCGGAAGAAGCTCCAGGAGACCCTGACCCGCATCATCAACGAGGGCAGCGGAGGACTGATCTGTATCATTCTGTGACGAAAAAAGGCGGGCATTGGAACACCAATGCCCGCCTTTTTTGTGGGATAATTTTCTGTTTATAAAGCTGTACCCCGCTTCGGCGTATAGAGCCCGGACAGGTCCGCACCCTCCAGCTCCAGGAGAAGCCGCTTCTTTTCCACACCTCCGGCGTAGCCCGTCAGGCTGCCGTCCGCCCCCACCACCCGGTGGCAGGGAATCAGGATGGAAATGGGGTTGTGCCCCACGGCCCCGCCTACGGCCTGGGGGGAGGCGGGGACCCCGGCGGCTTTCAGCTGTTCCGTCAGAGCACCGTAGGTAGTGGTCTCCCCAAAGGGAATCTCCAGCAGCAGCTTCCAGACCCTCCGGCGGAATTCGCTCCCCTTAGGGGCCAGGGGCGGCAGGGGAGGGAGGTCCCGCTTCTCAAAATAGGCCTCCAGCCACGCCGCCGCCTGGCAGAAGGCCGGAAGGTCCGGCCGTTCCACCGCACCCGCCTCCAGTCCGGCGGCGTAATACTTCTGGCCCTCCAGCCACAGGCCGGTGACCGACTCCCCGTCGGAGGCCAGGGTCAGGGGACCCAGGGGGGAGGCCAGCTTCGTCAGATAGGTCATGGGCAGCGCCCTCCTCTCGTTTGGATGCTCTCATTGTACCAGAACAATTGTATGAGCGCAAGCTCTTTTTTCGTCCGCTCTTGCAAGGCGGCAAAACTCGTGCTACTATATCAATATACAGCAAAACCGGAACGAAAGGAGCGAGCTCCATGCTGCTTGCCATTGACGTCGGCAACTCCAACACCTCGGTCGGACTCTTCGACAAGGACAAGACCCTCCGCTTCCTGGCCTCCCTGGACACGGACAGCCGAAAGACCGCCGACCAGATCAGCATCGATTTGATGAACCTGTTCAACCTCTACCATTTCAGCTACAAGGACGTCACCGGGGCCATATTGTGCAGCGTGGTGCCGCCGCTGAACTTCATGATGGAAAAGGCCCTGACCCGCCTTTTGGGCAAGCCCCCCATGGTGGTGGGACCCGGCGTGAAAACCGGGCTGAACATCCGCCTGACGGTCCAGACCCAGGTGGGGGCGGACATCGTGGCGGACGCCGTGGCGGCGCTGGAGAAGTTCACCCCGCCCATCATCACCATCGACATGGGGACGGCCACCACCATCGGGGTCATCTCCGAGGGCCGGACCTATGAGGGGGGCCTCCTCCTGCCGGGGGTCAATGTGTCGCTGGAGGCCCTGAGCCGCCGGGCGGCGCAGCTGCCGGACATCTCCCTCCAGCATCCGAAATCCCTCATCGGGAAAAACACCGAGGACTGCATGCGCTCCGGCATCGTCTACGGCACCGCCGGAATGCTGGACGGCATCATCGACCGTATCCGGGAGACCTTCCCGGGCAAGGAGATCAGCGTCGTGGCCACCGGGGGGAACGCCCCGGTCATCGTGCGGTACTGCCGCAATCCCATCATCTACGACAAGTTCCTCCTGATGGACGGCCTCTGGACCATCTACCAAAAGAACCGCTGACGGCGGAAACTCCTCCGGCGTCCCCGCCGTATGCCTGGCTAAAGGCTTTGACCGTCCGCCATCCGGCGGGCGGTTTCTTCATCCAGCCGCAAATTGGCGGGAACGCCCGTCCGTTTTTCCCGTCTATATGAGTGAAGGGCCCTTCCACCAAGCGCGAAAGGGGAGAGGATATGGAAGACCATGCCATCATAGACCTGTACTGGGCCCGGGACCCGGAGGCCATCCGGCGGACCGGCGAGAAATACGGCAATTACTGCCGGGCCATTGCCCGGAACATCCTGCCGGACCGCCGGGACGCGGAGGAGTGCGTCAACGACGCCTGGCTGGGCGCCTGGAACGCCATGCCCGAGGCTCGGCCCCGCCTGCTGGCCCCGTTCCTGGGGAAGATCACACGGAATCTGGCGCTTGACCGCTGGCGGGCCGGACACACGGAGAAACGGGGCGGGGGAGAGCTGCCCCTGGTCCTGGAGGAGCTGGCCGAGTGCGTTTCACCCGCCGATACCCTCCAGGCCATAGAGGCGGCGGAGCTGGAGGCGGCGGTCAACCGCTTTCTCCGCGCCCTGCCGGAACAGGAGTGCAATGTGTTTCTGCGGCGCTACTGGTTTTCGGAGCCCATGGCGGACATTGCCCAGCGCTATGGGATGCGGGAGGCCACCGTGCGGACCAGCCTGTTCCGCAGCCGGGAAAAGCTGAGACGCCATCTGGAGAAGGAGGGCTTGCTATGAAGAATCAGGAACGGCTGTTCCATGCCATCGGCGGGGCGGCCCCGGAGCTGGTGGCCCGCAGCGAGAGAAAGCGGCGGAGCCGCTGGCCCGGGTACTGCCTGGCCGCCGCGGCCTGCCTGGCGCTTGTGCTGGCGGTGGGCCATGTCTTTCCACTGTGGACAATACCGCCCGCCGTTTCCGACGTGACGCCGGAGCCGCCGGACCTTCAGGAGCCGCTTCCGCCCGCCGAGAGCGGAAAGCCGGATCCCAGCGGCGCCCGGCTTGTCCTGCCGGAGGGGGGGAGTGAGATCGGTACCCTGCGTCTGCTGAGTTTTTCCCCGCAGACCCAGGAGGAGGCAGTGGATTTCCTCATTTATGTCAATGAAGAGCAGTTTTCTATCCGTGAAGAAAATGGGCTTTACAGTATTAGGAGTACCAATTCTTTGCCGGAAAATTTCCCGGAGCTGGGTCTGGATATTCTTCACCTGCCCGGCTCGGCTCCCAATGCGGCCCGGGCGGACGCGGAGGACGCTCTTAAGAGCCGGTATGCGGAGGTGTCCTCGGAGGAAATGGCAGCCGCTCTGCCGGGCAGCCTCTATCTCCGCGCCGGCGCGGGCACGGATTGGGACTCCGAACAGATGGAGCTCTGGTTTGTAAGCGACGGACAGGGAGGGACCTTTGTCCTCACCGCCCGCTACTTCCTGGAGGCGGAGGAGGGGATGGGGATGCGCTTCCGGGACATGGTTTCCAGCTTCCGGGTAGTCTCCCGCAACAAGGTCGTCCCCGATTGGATGCGCTCCCTCTATGAGACGGCGGACCGCCTCTTCCCGGCGCTGCTGTCCAACGACCTCTCCGGCGTCTCCGGCCTGCTGGCGGAGGATGCCGCCCCGGACGCCTACGGTGAGGACGTCTGGGAGCATCTGTCCGTGGCCTCTGTGGACTACGCTCCAGACGACGATCAGGACCCAACCTCCGCCACGGTTTCCGTCAAGCACCGGCTGAACCAGGAAGAGGGCGAGAGTTATAACTATCTAACCATGGGACTGATCCGGCAGGACGGACAATGGCTTCTGGCCTGGTCCGGCATTGAGAAATAAGCGAAAAAGCGCCCCGCTTATACAAGCGGGGCGCTTTCCATAAAGGGCTGAAATTTATTTCGCCAGGACCTTCTTCAGCTTAGCAAACCGGGGCAGGGAGTCCTGCTTGGGCAGCTTGGGCTCGCCCTGGACCAGGGGCAGCACGTAGTCGATGAAGGGCTTTTCCACACCGTTGTGGGCGGCGTTGATCCACTCCAGGGGGACCTTTTTCTCCGTGTTGGCCACGTCGGTGAGGCCCAGCAGCTTGGTCTTGCAGACATACTGGCCGTTCTCATAGCTCCGCTCGAAGCCCACCATCTTGTCGGTGATGCCCGCCACGGCGTTTTCCACGGCGGCCTTGCCGGACATGAAGGACTCCTCAATATCGGTCTCGGAGGCCAGGTGCGCGCCGCAGCGCTGGAGCAGGCTCAGCTCAATGCCCCGGACCTTGGCGCCGGTCTTCTGCTTCACGGCGTCCGCCAGCATGGCGGCCAGGCCGCCCAGCTGGGCATGACCGAAGCCGTCGGTGGCGGAGGTCTTCGCCTCGGAGACGAAGGAGCCGTCGGCGTAGTGGATGCCCTCGGAGACGGCTACCATGCAGTTGCCCTTTTCCTTGTAAATGCGATCCACGTCGGCCAGGAACTGGTCCATGTCAAAGTCCACCTCGGGGAGATAGACCAGGTCGGGGCCCGCGCCGTAGGCGGTAGCCAGGGCGGCGGCTCCCGCCAGCCAGCCCGCGTGACGGCCCATGATCTCGATGACGCAGACCATGCCGGTGTCATAGACCCGGGCGTCCTGGTAGACCTCCATGCAGCTGGTGGCGATATACTTGGCGGCGGAGGCGAAGCCCGGGCAGTGGTCGGTTCCAAAGAGGTCGTTGTCAATGGTCTTGGGAACGCCCATGACCCGGCACTCATAGCCTACCTTCTGCATGTATTTGCTGATTTTGTTGCAGGTGTCCATGGAGTCGTTTCCGCCATTGTAGAAGAAGTAGCGGACGTCATATTTTTTGAAGATCTCTAGGATCCGCTTGTAGTCGGTGTCGTCTACGTCCGGGTCCTTCATCTTATAGCGGCAGGAGCCCAGGGCAGAGGACGGGGTGTATTTCAGCAGCTCCAGCTCGGCGGGGTCCTCCTGGCCCATGTCGAACAGCCGGTCGTTCAGCACGCCCTTGATGCCGTGCTCCGCGCCCAGAACGCGGGTGATATTGGGGTTTTCCAGCGCCGTGCGGATGACTCCGTAGGCACTGGCGTTGATGACGGAAGTGGGGCCGCCGGACTGGCCGAAGATGCAGGCGCCTTTCAATTCACTCATGAGAAACAGCCTCCTCGAAAAATTTTTTCTTCCTTTTCAAGCCCAGGGGACAGAGCCCATGGTATTTTTTATCATACCATTTAAAAAATGGATTGTAAATACTTGCATTTTATTTTTTTTGTGATATTATCATAAAAGAAAATCGTTTTCGTCTCCGCAAAGGGAAGGAAAGGGGTCCAGAGCCTTTTTTCCTGCCCGGCCCGGAGGCGGGACAAATAAAATTTGTCAGGAGATGATTGTTATGGCACTGGTCACTTCTACCGAGATGTTCAAAAAGGCCTATCACGGAGGGTATGCCATCGGAGCCTTCAACGTCAACAACATGGAGATTATCCAGGGCATCACCGAGGCCTGCCGCGAGGAGCAGGCTCCCGTCATCCTCCAGGTGTCCAAGGGCGCCCGGGCTTATGCCAACCGCACGTATCTGGTGAAGCTGGTGGAAGCCGCCGTCATCGAGTGCCCCGAGATCCCCATCGTGCTGCATCTGGACCACGGCGATACCTACGAGACCTGCAAATCCTGCATCGACGACGGATTCACCTCCGTCATGATCGACGCCAGCTCCAAGCCCTTTGCTGAGAACATTGAGCTCACCAAAAAGGTCGTGGAATACGCCCATGACCACGGCGTCGTGGTCGAGGCGGAGCTGGGCGCCCTGGCCGGCGTGGAGGACGAGGTCAACGTCTCCGCCGAGGACTCCCACTACACCCGCCCCGAGGAAGTGGAGGAGTTCGTCTCCAAGACCGGCTGCGACTCCCTGGCCATCGCCATCGGCACCTCCCACGGCGCGTTCAAGTTCAAGCCCGAGCAGTGCACCCGCAATGAGAAGGGCATCTTGGTTCCGCCCCCGCTGCGCTTCGACATCCTGGAAGAGATCGTGAAGCGTCTGCCCGAGTTCCCCATCGTGCTCCACGGCTCCTCCAGCGTGCCTCAGGACTATGTGAAGATGGTCAACTCCAACGGCGGAAAAATGCCCGACGCCGTGGGTATCCCCGAGGAGCAGCTCCGTCAGGCCGCCCGTAGCGCCGTCTGCAAGATCAACATCGACTCCGATCTGCGCCTGGCTATGACCGGCACCATCCGGCAGCACTTCAACGAGCATCCCGGCGACTTCGATCCCCGCCAGTACCTCAAGCCCGCCCGGGCCAACATCAAGGAGCTGGTCCGCCACAAGCTGGTGGACGTCCTGGGCTGCGACCACAAGGCCTGATTATTTCCCCATATCTGACCAAAGGCGGAGGCGCAAAGCGCCTCCGCTTTTTACCTCTTTCTTTCCGCACGGAAACAGAGAGGACAACGGCGGCGAAACGCGGTATACTATGAGGCAAGGAGGGGACGACATGGATTGGTTGAACGATTGGAACAAGGCATTGGCCTACCTGGAGGCAAACCTGGAAGGGGACATCGACCCAAAGGAGCTGGGCAGACTGGCGGGCTGTTCCGCCTACCACTTTCAGCGGATGTTTTCCCATCTGGCAGGGGTTCCGTTGGGCGAGTACGTCCGCCGGAGGCGCATGACCCGGGCGGCGGCGGATCTGCAGAACGGGGAGAAGGTGCTGGACGTAGCCCTGCGCTATGGCTACGAGTCGCCTACCGCCTTTAACCGGGCCTTTCAGGCGGTGCATAAGGTGCCTCCATCCCAGGCGAAACAAGAGGGAGTAAAGCTGAAAGCCTTTCCATGTATCCGCTTCAAATTTGTACTCAAGGGAGCCGAGGAAATGGAATATCAAATTGTGAAACGGGAGGCGTTCCGCATTGTGGGGTTCCGCACGCCGCTGCCCATGGATGTGGAGGAGAGCTTTCAGGCGGTCCCGAAATTCTGGGCGGTGATCGGCCCGCGCCAGGCGGAGCTGTTTCCGCTGATGGGCGGAGAGCCCGCCGGGATGCTGGGCGTGAGCACCTGTGACGAGAAAGAGAACTACTATTATATTGCTGTAGCCTCCGATGCTCCCGCCCCGGAGGGAATGCACGAATGGACCGTGCCCGCCGCCACCTGGGCGGTTTTCACCGGGACGGGCCGCCTGCCGGAGGCCATGCAGGAGCTTCAAAAACGGATTGTCTCGGAATACCTGCCGGACTCCGGTTACGAGTGGGCCAAGGCCCCGGACATCGAGGTCTATTTGAACCGGCCTGGAGAAGAAAGCCGCTTCCAGGTCTGGCTGCCGGTGACAAAGCGCTGACGCACCCCTTTGCCCCGTTCCGCATATCCTGTGGGGAAGGGGAGGGAAGCGGTATGCTGCAGCTGCATCCATATGACCGGGAGGCCGCCGTGCTCTACGCCCACCAGTGGGCCTACGGGCGGAATCCGCTGTTTTACGATTACGAGCACCTGGGAGGGGACTGCACCAATTTCGCCTCTCAGTGCATCTACGCCGGAAGCGGCGTCATGAATTTTACACCCACCTATGGCTGGTATTATATCGACGCCAACCGGAAAGCCCCGGCCTGGACAGGGGTCCCGTACCTCTACAATTTCCTGACCCGGGACAACTTTTCCATCGGGCCGCTGGCGGAGCCCTGCGAGCTGCAAGACCTGCTTCCGGGAGACCTGATCCAGCTGTCCTTCAAGGGGGAGGAATATCAGCATTCTCCCATTGTGGTCTCGGTGGGAAACCCGATAACGCCAGAAAACGTTCTGATTGCCGCCCACAGCTATGACGCGGACTACCGGCCGCTGTCTACTTATGAGTACCGAAAAATCCGTTTTCTGCATTTCACGGGTGTAGTACGGCCCTAACAATTTTGTTCAAAAAGCCGCCTCAAAAGAGGCGGCTTTTCTCACGTTGAATCGTCCTTTTTCTTTGTATTTTTCATATGTGACAAGGGATTTGCCTTTGCGGCAACACGGAGGGATTCATTGTCGATATGGGTGTAGATCTGGGTCGTATTCAGATGGTCGTGGCCCAGGACCTCCTGAACCGCCCGAACGTCCACGCCGTTTTGCAGCATCAGCGTGGCAGCGGTGTGGCGGAGCTTGTGGGAGGAGTATTCGCTCTCGTCGATGCCCGCTGCGGCAAGCCGTTTTTTTACCATGGCATGGACCGTAGAGCGGCTGATCCGCTCGTTGCGAGAGGACAAAAACAGCGCGTTGGCATCCCGTCCGGCGATAGGGCGGCGGACGGCCAGGTAGCGGTTCAGTGCGTCCTGACAGGCGTCGTTTAAATAGAGAATGCGGACCTTGTTGCCTTTGCCCAGAACCCGGATGGATTCGCCCTGGATGTCTCGAAGGTTCAATCCAACTAACTCCGAGATCCGCAGCCCGCAGTTGAGGAACAGCGTCAGGATGCAGTAGTCCCGCTCCTGGTTCTTGCCGTCCACGGACTCCAGCAGATCCACGCTCTGGTCCAGGGTCAGGTACTTGGGCAGCGATTTCTTCAGCTTCGGCGAGTCGATATCTTTGACAGGATTTTCACGAATCAGGTGGACCTTGTTGGTCAGGTAATTGTAGAATGACCGGATGGTGGCCAGCTTCCGGGCCCGGGACGAGGCGTTCAGGCCGTAGTCCGAGGTCTGGCTGTTCTGGTGCTGGACCCGGTCCCGGCTTAAGTAGGTCATGTAGCCATAGATGTCCGTCAGCGTCACGGCGGAGACGAAATCCAGGCCGACGTCGGAAATATCGATCTCGTCCAGCGCCAGCCCGAACAAGCTGGGGTCCTGGGTCTGTTTGAGGTAGCGGAAAAAATTCCGCAGGTCCAGGAAGTACTCGTCCACGGTCTGCCTGGAATGGGCCTTGACGGTCTCATGGTAAGCGAGGAAATCCCGCAGAATCGGCGGGGCCTCGGTGCGGTAGTCGGACATAGAGCTTTGGGCGTAATTTAGGGTCTTGTAAGCCATTTGCCCTCCCCTAAATTGAACAAAATTTTTATTTTGTTCAATCGCATATGTCGCCCAATAAGCCTCCTTCCCTTAAGATCTTCAGAGTCCGCCCGCCGCCGGGACTCGTCCCGCTTTGGGCCGCTCTCATAAAATCCGCCGTTCCGGTCAAACTATCCCATCATCAAACAGAACGGAGGATCGCCTTGATTCCATGCACCAGTGAATGCGTCTATCAATCCGACGGCCTCTGCACGCTGGACAGCGCCGCCGCCGCCGGCGTGCCCGCTTTGGGCGGCGCCTGCGTCCACTTTATCCCCGTAAGGCGGCTCGAATCGCCTCACCGATATTCCGAACGGGCAGAAGCCGCAGGTCCGGGAAGCTCTCCAGCTCCCGATGGGCCGGGACCACACAGCGCTTAAACCCCAGCCGCCGGACCTCGGCTACCCGCTGGGCCAGCTGGCTGACGCTCCGCAGCTCCCCGGTGAGCCCGACTTCCCCGATGGCCGCCAAGTCGCCGGGAACGGGCTTGTCCAGATAGCTGGAGGCCAGCGCCACCACGGCGGCCAGGTCCGCGGCGGGCTCGTCCAATTGCAGGCCGCCGATGATGTTCAGATAGGCGTCGCAGGTGGACAGCTTCAGCCCGCCCCGCTTCTCCAGGACCGCCAGCAGCATGGCCGCCCGGTTGTAGTCGAAGCCGTTGCTGGTCCGCCGGGGATTTCCCCCCGCGGAGCCCACCACCAGTGCCTGAACTTCCGCCAGCACAGGCCTTGCGCCCTCCATCACGCAGGTGACGCAGGTGCCCGGGGTTTCCTCCGGACGGCCGGACAGCAGCATTTGGGAGGGGTTTTCTACCTCCGCCAGCCCGCCGTCTCCCATCTCGAAGACGCCGATCTCGTTGGTGGCCCCGAAGCGGTTTTTCGCCGCTCGGAGGATGCGGCAGAAGGTGTGCCGGTCCCCCTCGAAGTACAGCACGCAGTCCACCATGTGCTCCAGGACCTTGGGCCCGGCAATGGAGCCCTCTTTATTCACATGGCCGATCACGAATACCGTGATGTTGTTTCCCTTGGCCAGCTGCATCAGGGCCATGGTGCAGTCCTTCACCTGGCTGACGCTGCCCGCCGGGGAATCCAGGGCGTCGTTGCAGAGCGTCTGGATGGAGTC
>CAJUOD010000040.1 GCA_910587875.1 uncultured Oscillibacter sp.
GACGGTCCCGGGCCCGGGACAGCTCTCCGTAATCGCTGATCATAACCTTCAGCTTTCCGCCATAGGAGAGGAGGCTTTCCAGCTCCTTGTCCGTGGGGAGAACGGTGGCGTTGGTCTCGACGATCAGCCGGTCAAATTGGGCGGAATACTGTTTGCAGTGTTCAAACACCTCGTCCAGGCGCTTATGGGTAAAAATTTCCCCGCCCACGAATTGCAGCCACTCAATGCGGTCAAACAGGGTGAACAGCGCGTCGATATCGGCCTTCATTTCCGCAGCGGAAGCCTGGGGCGGGTTCTTAAAGGCGGGCATATGGTTGCTGCACAGCTTGCAGCGAAGCGTGCAGACAAAGGTCGGCACGATGGACATCCGCTTCGTTTTCAGCATATATATCTCCTTACTAGATTGCGTATAAAACCGTTTCACTGTCAGTAATCGTATAGTGCCGCAGATACAGTCTGTAATCCGGGTGATACGACAAAATCAGGCTGGGAATTTCCCACATGTCCTCCGGCTTATGGTAGACACAAATGGCCAGCTTCGGCCGCTGTTCCCGGATAATCCGCTCCGCGCCCCGGAGCGCCGCCAGTTCGGAGCCCTCGATATCCATCTTCAGGAAGGTTACCTTCCGGTCCTCCAGCAAGTCGTCCAGCCTGCGCACCTCGATCTCCTCTGTTCCATCCTCCGAGATCTTCGCGCCGCTCACGTCGTTCACCGGCGCGTCAAATCGCAGTGTGGTATTCCGGTCATAGGCCCCATAGGGGAAGAGCTCCGCCTCCGGGCAGTCCCGCAGCCGCTCCTTTGTCACGGCGAACTGCCTGGGGTTGGGCTCCAAAACATAGGCGTGGCCGTTTGTAAAGCGCTCCAGGAAGCACCTTGTGGTTTCGCCGTCCAAGGCCCCCGCATCCACAAAATATTCCTTTTGTTGGCTGGCCGCAATTGACGGCAAATCAAAGTACTGCTGGTCGCGATACAGCATTTCATTGAAATCGAATACATAGCGCAAATTGTATTTATTCAATATCTAACGCAATTTCATGTCGCAAATCACTTTTTCCGACGGTAACGATGATTAGGTACTCTTTGCAGTCAGGTAGCTTTAAAAAGTCGTCCAGAGAGATAACGCGAAGCCCATTAAGTGTTCCGGTCTTATTTTTATCTATAATGAAAGATGCGTTTCGATCATATCTGGTAAGCCAGTCTGCCCCCACGCCCGCGCCATAGTAGCAGACTTTTGATGAGCTGAGCTGCGGACTGGCTTTGGAGCATTCGTACACTACTCTTGTGATCTCTTCCTCATCATTCAGCAAAGAATACAGCAGTCTATGGCGGTATATTTTCCGAGAAGTATCATCCGCGAGAGCGCTGTAAACTTTCCGCAGTTCCTCTGTGTCCGGCAGTTTCATAATACATACCTCTCCATCCATTCCTTTTCAAAGTCCAGCGTCTCCGGGGCGAACAGGAACGCCTCCCGATGGGCCTGCAGCTCCCTCCTCATGGCGTCCAGTTGCCTCTCGCACCCCGGGATCTCCAGCCGGATGACTTTTTCCACCATGGAGATCATGAAGGACCACTCAAAATACCGCCACGCCGGGGCGCTGTCCGGGAACAGCCTGCCGAGCCACTCCGTCCTTGTCCGGTAGGCCCCCAGATACTCGTCCAGCGTCGCGGCGTTCAGCAAACTGTGGTTTGTCGTCCAAGCGGAGTTGTTGCCCTCGTGGCGGTAAAAGGTGTACTTGGGCAGGCCGTGGTAGGCCACCCGCTTCGCCCCCGCCAGGAGCTTGTACATCAGGGCAATGTCGTCGTAGGCTCCGTCCTCGGGAAAACGGAGAGTGTCCGCCAGCTCCCTGCGGAACAGCTTGGTGGGAAAGGCCATATTATACCGTTTCCGCCACATCAGCTCAATCAGGGCCTCCTCGGGGGTCATGATTTTTTTCTCGTCAAAGGCCTTGTCCGCCGCGCCGCAGATGGATATATCCGCGTGATTTTCTTCCAGCAGATTCAGAAGGAATTCCAGAAAGTCCGGCTCCGCCCAGTCGTCGTCGTCAATGAAGGTAAGATACTCTCCCCGGGCGGCGTCCAGGCCGGTGTTCCGGCCCGCGCCGATATTGCCCCGCCTCCGATGAATCACTTGTATGCGGCGGTCCTTCACGGCGTATCCCTCGGCAATCTCGCCGCTTCGGTCTGTGGAGCCGTTGTCCACGATGATGAACTCAAAGTCCTGGTATGTCTGGGCCAGGATACTCTCAATGGCCCGGGAAACCAGGTTTTCCCGGTTGTAGGTCAGCATAATGACGGAGATCATCGTCAAATCAGCCCCTTTTCCAGAATCTCGCCGGCCAGCCGAAGGGCCTCCGTCTGTTCCTCCTGTGTGAAGTTAAACATATCAGTGGAAATTCTCTGCTTGCGGCATAAGGCCAAAAGAGATGCCGCCGATCCGGCCAGTCTGATGCTTTCCTCCCGGCTCATGCTGTACTTCGTTCGGACGTCACGAGAGAGGGCCAGATGCTGAACCTCCAGCGTCTTTATGATCTCCATCAGAGAGAGATAGTCCTCGAAAACGTCGTTGACGCCTGGCAGGAGGATATACTTCAAGGTGATTTGGCCCGGCCGGGTGCTGACGGCGTGATAGCGCGCCAGATTTTCAAGTATCTTATCGAAGTTATCCACGCCCTTGACTGCTTTCCAGGTTTCCGCCGTTCCCGAGTCGATGGATAGGTTGATGGCCGAGCTGGGATTGTCATGGAGATTTTGGGCAATCGCTTCATCGAACTTCATGCAGTTGGTATAGAACACCGCCCGTTTTCCCCGTACCAGTTCCATGATTCGGTCGTGGTAGGGGTGAATGGTTATTTCTCCGCTGGATACCTGCCACTTGGCGCCGGGTGACAAGATCCCGCAGCGCTCCGCCAGCTCCAGCATGTCAAACAGCTTTTCATAAGCCGCTTCCGCCGTTTTATCAAGGACCTTCGGATACTCCTGGCAGGCGTCGCAGTAAATGCAACGGCACTGACAAGGGGCGGGATACATGGACAGGTTGACATAGCCGATCAGTGGATTAACGGTCCAGTCTCCTTTCCGGAAATGGGCGCAGCCGACACATCCGGCGGTATAGTGCCGGCGGCTGTCGTCTGTAAGCTGGGCGCACTCCACCGCAGCCAGCATTCCCGCCCCCACGAAAGCCCGAAGGGACGCCTCCGCCGTGTCGGCAAAGGGGATTTTGGGAATGTTGGGCAGCCCCTCGCAGCAAAGAGAGAGCACAGGTGTGCCGTCGTCAATTCGCCCGTTGATAGTCAGGGTAAAATTTTGGATCATCGAGCAGCAGCGATAACTCATTCGTTCTCCCTCCAGACCTTCCACGGCGCGGTTCCGGTTTTCCACAGCTCCTCCAGCTTTCCCTTGTCCCGCTGGGTGTCCATGCACTGCCAGAAGCCGCCGTGCTTGTAGATGCCCAGCTTTCCCTCCCGGGCCAGGGTTTCCATGGGGCGGCGCTCCAGAATGCAGTCCTCCTCCGCGCTGAGATAGCCGAAGACCTCCGGCTCCATGACCATGAAGCCGCCGTTGATCCAGCCGCCGTCCTCCTTGGCCTTCTCCCGGAAGCCGGACACCGCTGTTCCCGACTCGTCCACGTCCAGCACGCCGAAGCGCCCCCCGGGCTGGATGCCCGTCAGGGTCGCCGTCTTGCCCGAGGCCCGGTGCTGGGCTAGAAGGGCGAACAGGTCCACGTCGCCGACCCCGTCGCCGTAGGTCAGCATGAAGGGCTCGTCCCCGATATACCGCTGGACCCGCTTGACCCGGGCCCCGGTCTGGGAGCCCAGCCCCGTGTCCACCAGCGTCACCCGCCAGGGCTCGGCGATGTTCTGGTGGATGGTCATCCGGTTTTCCGCCGAGAAGTCGAAGGTCACGTCGGAGCGGTAGAGGTAGTAGTCCGCGAAATACTCCTTGATGACGTGGCCCTTGTAGCCGCAGCAGATCACAAAGTCATGAAATCCGAAGCTGGAGTAGTACTTCATGATGTGCCACAGAATCGGCTGCTCGCCGATGGTAATCATGGGCTTGGGCTTCAGATGGCTCTCCTCGCTGATGCGGGTGCCCAGGCCGCCCGCCAGAATGACGACCTTCATTGGCTGTCTCCCTCAATCAGATACGCCACCCGCTGGTAGACGGGGCTCTCCTTGATGGCCTGCACCGCCGGGTCGTCCGGGCCGTAGGCCGCCAGCAGGGTCCGCACCTGCTCCGCCAGGGCCAGCAGCTCCGGCGGGGGAGGGGGGGCCTGGAGCTCGGACGTGTTTTCCGTCAGATATTCCACCATGGGCCCCGCGCCGGGGTACGCCTCCAGGCCGGAGCGCAGCAGCCGGACATAGCCCAGGGCGTCCCCGCCGTCCAGGGCCTGGAAGGCCCGGGCGCACCACCAGCCGAAGCGGTGCAGGGAGGGCAGCAGGAACATCCGCTCCTCCGTCAGCGTCTCCGGCGCGTAGCACAGGGGCAGGAAGGCGTTTTCCACCTCCGCGAAGCGGCGGGCCAGATCCAGGTCCCCGCCGTTTGCCCAGTCGAGGCTCTGGACTGCCGCCAGGACCAGCGCCCGGGCCCAGCAGAGCGCCTGGGGCGTGTCCGTTTTCGCCGCCAGGGCCAGGCGGCGGACGGTCTCCTTGTTCTCCGCCAGGCGGGCGGCCAGGGCGTCCATCTCCTCCAAATTCATGGGCCGCAGGGGGAAGGCCATGCCGCGGTCCAGGGCGTGGATCAGGGCCGTGATGGGCACCTCGTTCCAGTCCTCCACGTCCCCCAGAAGCTCCGCCAGCTCCGCCGGGTCGTCCGACGTGCGCAGGGCCAGATTCCGCAGCACCGCCCGGCGGACCTCCTCCGGCACGTCCCGGGCCTCCTCCCGGAGGCGGCGCACCAGGCCGCTCAGGTCCAGCTCGCAGTTGGCGTGGAGCAGGAGCAGCGTGTTGGCCGTGACGTTGAAGCCCTCCAGGTCCAGCTTGGAGAAGTCCGCCGCGTCCAGCGCGGCCACCGAGGCCTCGTACTGCCGCAGCAGGCAGCGGGCCTTGGCCAGGTTGATCCGCGTCCGGACCTCCCGGAGGGGGGAGAGGCACATGATGTGGCTGCTGGCAAGCTCTGCGGCCCGGGCGCGCCCGCTCCGGTACTCCTCCAGGGCTTCCAGATACTCCTCCGCCCGCCGGGCCGCTGTGGCAAAGTCCATGGCCCCCATGAAGCGAATGACCTCGTAATAGGAAATATCAATCCGGGTGTACAGGGAGCGGGGAAACAGCTCCCGGGCCTGGGCGAGCCACTCCTCCGCCTCCGGCCAGCCGAAGGCCTGGGCGCTGACGGCGGCGGTGCGGAAGATGGCGGGGCCGCAGCTCTCCCAGCGCTCCTCCTTGTCCAGCACCGCCCGGGTGGCCTGCTTGGCGTAGGCCCTCCGGTCCTCGCCCATGGTGCTGTCCATGCTCTGCAGCAGCAGCAGGAGGTCGCCCGGGTGCTCCTCCAGCTCCTTGCGCAGCAGGGCCATGTTCCGGTCCATCTTGGCCTTCTCCACCGCCTCGCTGACGAAAACGTAGCCGTCGTGATGGAGCACCGTCCGGTTCAGGACGGCGTAGTCCCGGCACTTGAAATTCCAGTGCTCGTGGACCCGCCCGGTGAACCGCCGCCCCGGGGCCCGGCGGATCAGGCGCATGATGGACAGGTCGCCAAACTCCCGCAGGTCCGCCGTGTTGTAGTTGCGGACCACCAGCAGTCCGCCGTCCCCGCTCTTCCGGGAGGACTCCTTCAGGAAGCGGACCAGCTCGGAAATATCCCCGTCCAGCCACTCGTCACAGTCGAATTGCAGGTGCCAGGTCCCGGAGCAGCGCTCCAGCACCGCGTTCCGGGCGGCGGCGAAGTCGTCCGCCCAGGGGAAGTCGAAGAGGACATCCGCGTACCGCTCCGCTATGGCCCGGCTCCCGTCTGTGGATCCGGTGTCCGCCATGATGAGCTCACAGGGCACCGCCTCCCGCAGGGGCCGGAGGGATTCCAAGCTCCGCTCGATGCAGCGGGCCTCGTTCTTAAAGATCATACCGATGGACAAAACAGGCTTCTTTTCCATGGGGGGTTCTCCTTTCCTCCTGCTCTTGGGAAAACCGTCCCGGGGACGGCTCTCCGAAAAGCAGGAAAGCGGGGCGGGCTTGCGCCCGCCCCGTTGTGTGTGGGATGTTGCTGAATGTTAAGACTTGTGCCTTGCGCCGGGAAATTAGCCCAGCAGCTGCAGCACGCCCTGAGGAACAGCGTTGGCCTGGGCCAGCATCGCCTGGGCGGACTGGATCAGGATGTTGTTCTTCGTGTAGGCCATCATCTCGTTGGCAACATCGGTATCCCGGATGGTGGATTCCGCGTCCTGGATATTCTCTTCCATGACGGACAGGTTCTTCTGGGTGTGCTCCAGACGATTCTGGTAAGCGCCCAAGTCGCCGCGGACGGAGGAGACCGTGTTGATGGCGTTCTTGATGGCGGAGATGGCCGCGGCCGCTCCCGTCGGGTTGGAGATGTCCAGGCCGGAGATGCCCAGAGCGGAGGTGTGCATGTCGCCGACGCCCACGGTCAGCCGGTTGAACGGGTCGGCGGTGTCGCCGATCTGGAGGTTCAGGCCCTTACCGCTGTTGGCATAGATCGCAACATTATTTCCGGAAGCCGTTACGGTCAGGCCGGTGGCCTGGGCGAGCTGGCCGGCGCAGTCGGACAGTTTGTCGCCGATGATCACGGTAACATCTTCACCCACCAGCTCTTTGATGGACTTCAGATCCGGCTCGCTGGCCTTAGCAATCTGGACAAATTTTTGTCCGTTGATGGTGAAAATCTTGGCCTTGGCATCGGAGGCGCTGTCAGTTTTCGCGACCGCTGCCGTACCGCTGAGTTCCACTTTGTTGGAGGTAGCCATGGTGATAGAGACTGTGGGATCAAGCTTGGTCTTGTCTCCCTTCGCGTCTACCGTGTTCACTCCGATGGCCATCATGGTTCCCTGGCCCTTTTCGGTAGCCTCAATGGTGGTTTTCGCCGTCGTGTGGGTCGCCTTGTAAGCGCCTCCGGTGTGCTCCCGGATGGCTCCCTCAATGATGTCCTTCACGTCGGCATCGGCGGCCTGGGTGCCCGCAAAGGTATAGACCTTTCCGGTTCCGTCATCGATCATGGTAGTTCCCTTTTTGGTCAGGGAGATCTCAAACTTGTTCCCCTGGTCGTCCACCATATTCAGCTGCAGCTTGCCCCCGTTGTCCAAGCCGTTTACCAGGGCCGCGTCGAGCGTAACAGTCGCTTCGATTTTGCCTGCGCCACCTGCGGCGCTGGCCACAGAGGCTTTTCCGGTGATATCAATGTTAGAGGTTCCGCCCTCAGCCAGGGAGCCGTCCAGCAGCTTGATGCCGTTGAAGTTCGCGGAGTCCGCGATGCGGTTGATTTCGGACTTCAGCTGGGTGACTTCCTTCTGCAGGTTGAAGCGGTCCACGGGGTTGTCATAGGTGCCGTTGGCGGACTGGGTAGCCAGGTAGTCCATGCGGTTGAGCATGTCCTGAATCTCCTGCATGGCGCCCTCGGCGGTCTTCACCAGGGAGATGCCGTCCTTGACGTTTTTCTGGGCGGCCTGCAGGCCGGTGATCTGAGCCCGCATCTTCTCGGAAATCGCCAGACCGGCCGCGTCGTCGCCCGCGCGGTTGATCTTGTAGCCGGAACTCAGCTTCTCCAGGTTTTTCGCCAGGGCAGAAGTGTTGTTGTTGTAGTTCCGGTAGCTATTCATAGCCATGATGTTGTGTTGAATGCGCATAATTCTATTCTCCTTTAGAAAATTATTTTTCGTGTTTCGGCATTCCGTTGCCTCCACACCGCTTGGGGTTGAAAGACCTTCCCTCCGTCCATCTGGCCAGACTGGCCGGAGTTCCGGTATTTCTCATATCTCAACCGGCTCGTCAGCCGGATGAAACCTTGGGGTCCAGGGGGAACATGTGGTCCAGCTGCCGCCGCAGGGTCTGGACGTTGCTGTCCCTGCCGTCCATCTGGCTCAGCAGCTTCCGCATGGCGGCGAGGGCCTGGGCTTTGCTCCGGTTCCAGGGAATCTCCTGCTTGTGCCACCGGGGGGCGTCGAATACGCAGGAGGGGCGTTCTCCGCCTCCGCGCTCCAGCACCTCTCCCCGCAGGATGGAGATCTCTCTGGGGGCCTCGACCATCAGCTTGCAGCGGTCTCCGGTGATCCGGTCCAGCTGGACCACCACGCTGTCCCCGATGGTCATGTACTCGCCCGGGGTCAGATTCAGGCAGAGCATGGTTCTCGTCCTCCTTTTTTTGTCTGGCGGCCCGGCTGTCCTTCCGTCCGCCGCCGCGTCTCGCGGCCCTGGCGATGTTGCATCGTCATAATATTAGGGACACCCCGAGGGGCTTTGGGCACGCGCACGCGCCTTCTCGTTTCCCAACCTGCCTTGTTGAAAAACGCTGAGCGAAACGGAAACGGGGGGTATGGAGTTTTCGCTTCGCTCAACGTTTCTCAGCGGGGCCATGGGCCTTCACCGGCGTCCCGGCCGGGATAGCTGGGGATTTCACAGAGCTACGCGCTCCGGCGCGGCTCCTGTGTTTTGAAGTATTGGGCCAGTCCCTGGTTTTTGATGTTCTTCGCCGCGTTGGCTTCCCGCCGGTGGACCGCGCCGCACTGGGGGCAGGTCCAGCGGGTTTCCCTGGCGGAGACGGCCTCCCGGACCGCGCCGCAGGCGGAACAGGTCCGCGTGCTGGGGAAGTAGCGGTCCACCAGGAGGAGCTGCTTCCCCTGCCGCGCCAGCTTGTAGCGCAGGCATTCCCGGAAGGCTCCGTATCCGGCGTCCAGGGGGCTGCCGAGGGTGAGGTTCCTGCTGATATCTTCCATGCTGTCGGCCCGCATGCACACGGCGCTCCAGGCGTTGGCTATCCGCCGGGATTCCTTGTGAATGAAGTCCTTCCGCTGGTTGGCGATGTGTTCGTGGAGCAGACGGTACTTCTGTACCTGCTCCCGGTAGTTTTTGGAGCCGGGCTGCATCCGGGCCAGCCTCCGCTGGATCTCCGCCAGCCGTTCCTCCGACTGCTTCAGCCAGTGGGGCGGGTCCGCCATGGCGCCGCTGTCCGTCACGTAAAAGTGGGGGACGGAGTACTGCAAGCCCAGGGTCGTCTCCTCAGTGGGGACGACGGGCTCCGGCGTCCTGGCCCGGCACTCGTAGAGGATGGAGCAGTAGTACTTTCCCGTCCGGGTCCTGTTCACGGTGATACGCTTGAGCTTCCACCAGGCCTGCGGGCGGCGGTGGAGCCTGGCCCGGACGATTCCGGCCTTGGTCATGCGCACGCCGTCCTCCGTGAGGTAGATGGTGGGGCCGGAGGGGAACTCGTGGTTGCAGGCGGTGAAGGAATCCCGGTCGTCCTTTTTGCGCTTGAATCTGGGATGCCGGAAGTGGTCGGGGTCCTTAAAGAACACTCGGAACGCCTGGCTCAGCTTGTTGTGCTCCTGAATGAGGGCCTGGCTGTCGACCTCCGTTAGGAAGGGCGCCTCTTTTTTGTACTTGGCCGGGGAGGGGATGAAGAAGGCGCCGGTCTCATCGTAAAACCTCTGCTGGTCGGCCAGCATCCGGTTCCAGATGTAGCGGCAGCAGCCGAAGGTCTTTTCAAACAGCTCCGCCTCCTCCGGGGAGGGGTAGAGCCGGACCTTGAGGGTGGTATACTGGACGGAGCGGCCGTCCTGGGCGGGATGTTTCGTGGGTTTCATATGCAATCCCGTCCTCTCCTCCTCAAAAAGCCGCAGGAAAGGTATGCTTTTCCTGCACCGTGCCGCCGTACTGCTTACATTTACTTCTTCGGCGGAATTCCGGAAAAGTTTAGCCCTTTTCAAAAATTTTTTTAACCCTTGCTGAAGAAGGTGGAAGGATGTTGAAAAAGCATGATATTCCGACATTAAAAGGCGAAAAAAGTTGAAAAAAAGAGCCTGTTGAGGAAAAACTCAACAGGCTCTTTTTTAGATCCCGGCAGATTTTGGTAGAATGGACAAACCGGGACCCCATTTTCCGGCGGGTCCCCGATTCATGCAGCGGGAGGAAACGGTTATGTCAGGAAAAACCTACGGCTATGTCCGCGTGTCTACCAGGAGCCAGCACGAGGACCGGCAGATCATCGCCATGCGGGAGTTCGGCGTTCCGGCGGAGCGCATCCTCGTGGAAAAGCAGTCCGGCAGGGACTTCGAGCGGCCCGTGTATCTCCGGCTGCTGCGCTCCCTGGAGAGCGGGGACGTGCTGGTGGTGAAGAGCATCGACCGCCTGGGGCGGAATTATGAGGAGATTCTGGAGCAGTGGGCCGGGCTGACCAAGGAGAGGGGGGTGGCTGTCGTCGTGCTGGACATGCCCCTGCTGGACACCCGGGAGGGCCGGGACCTGACCGGGACGCTGATCGCGGACATTGTGCTCCAGCTTCTCAGCTACGTGGCCCAGACGGAGCGGGATTTCAACCGCCAGCGCCAGGCGGAGGGCATCGCGGCGGCGAAGGCCCGGGGCGTCCGCTTCGGCAGGAAGCGGATCTCCATGCCGGAGGCCTTCGAGGAGCTGGCGGAAGAGTGGAGCCAGGGGCGGGTCAGCGCCGCCCAGGCGGGGCGGGAGCTGGGCGTCTCCCGGACGACCTTCCGGCTCCGGGCCGAGGAGTGGTGCGCCGCCGCCGGGGAGCGCTGAGGGGGAAAGGGCCGCGAACTGTGTTCGCGGCCCTTTCTGTGGATTTTGAAGTGTGTCCTGGCGTGTCAGCCCAGCACGGCGTCCAGGTCCCGGGTGGCGGAGCCGTCCTCCAGGACGAAGCAGGGGATACCAATCCCGCCGTTTTCCCGGATGTCGGCGTAGGCGGGGCTGTCCTGCCGCAGGGCCAGGTAGGCCTTCAGGTCCGCCAGGCTGGCGGAGAGGTTCTTGAAGTCGATCTCCGCTTTGGCCTCGCTGAGGCGGTTCAGGGCGTATAGGGTATCGGGGCAGAGGTGGCTTCCAATGACAGTGACTTTCATGATGGTGTTCTCCTTTTTAAATAATATGATTGATAGGGCGTTGGGCTGATGGCTTAGTGCAGCTCCCCGGCGGCCAGCTTTTTCTCCAGCCAGTCCTTGCCCTCCACCAGACGGGTGACGATCATGGAGGCGATGGTGTCCCCGGCGGCGTTGAGGCAGGTGGCGGCGGGGTCGAAGAGGAAGCCCAAGGTGGCGATGAGGGGGAAGGCCTCGGCGGGGAAGCCGAACATGCTGACGATGAGCATCTCGCCCACCAGGCCGCCGCCGGGGGCGCCGGAGAGGACGAAGGCGCTGAGGATGGCCACGGCGATGGCCATGGCGTAGGTGCCCGCGCCGGTGAAGGGCATGTCGAAGATGCCGAAGAGGAAGGCGATTTTCACGATGGAGCTGAGGACGGAGCCGTCCATGTGCATGGTGTAGCCCATGGGCAGCACCAGGTCGCTGACGTCCTTGGGCACGCCGATGGCGTCGCAGGCCTCTTTATTGACCGGCAGGGTGGCGGCGGAGCTCTGGGTGGCGAAGGCGGTGACCGCAGGGGTAAAGATGTACTTCAGCATCCGGCTGAGGCCCAGCTTTCCCCCGGCAAAGAGGGCGTACAGGGGGAAGAAGATGACCACGTACAGCAGGCACAGGGGATAGTAGACCACCATGGAGCGGCCGTAATCGCTGAGGAGCTGGGGACCGAACTCACCCACCAGGTTGGCAAAGTACGCGCCCAGGCCCAGGGGGGCGATGGTCATGATGACGCCCACGAATTTCATGATGATGTCGTTCAGGTTCGCCAGCAGCTTCCCCACGGGGCTGTTTTCCCCGCCGCAGGAGGCCACGCAGAAGCCCGTGATGATGGCGAAGATGATGAGGGGCAGCATGTGGGACTTGCTCCACAGGTCCGGGAAGTCGCTGACCGTCAGCGAGCCCACGATCATCTGGGCGGCGGTCTGGGCCTCGCCCACCTCGGCGGAGGCCAGCTGGATGCTGGTTCCGGCGGAGGGGCTGAAGATGTTCACCCAGATCAGCACGCAGGCGGCGGCGAAGGCCCCCGTGCCCAGAAAGGTGGCCACGGTGCCGCCCAGAATCTTTCCGAGGCGGTTCATGTTGGCCATGCTGCCCACGGCGCAGGTGATGGACACGAAGACCAGGGGCACCACGATGGTAAAGAGCAGGTTCAGGAAGATATCGCCCACGGGCTTCAGGGTCTGGCCCAGGGAGGGGGAGATCACGCCGATCAGGGAGCCGATGGCGATGCCGCCAAGAAGGAGGATGGGGGTCTTATACTGCTGCCAAAGAGTCTGCTTTCCAGTTTGAGTAGCCATGATAACATCTCCATTTCTCGTTTCTTTTGTGTTTGGGGGACAGAATTTACAGGCTGTTGACGGCGGCCTCCAGCTGGTGGAGGGCCCGCTCCAGCACGCTGCGGGGACAGGCGGCGTTGAGCCGCATGAAGCCGTTCAGGCTCCGCCCGAAGGCGCACCCGTCGTTCAGGCCCAGGCGGGCCTTTTGGATCATGAAGTCGTGGAGCTCCTGATTGTCAAGGCCCAGGCGTCGGCAGTCCAGCCACATGAGATAGGTGGCGTCCGGGGCGTAGGTCTTGATTTTCGGGATGTGCCGCTGGCAGTAGTTCACCACGAAGTCGAAGTTGTCCGAGATATAGGGCAGCAGCTGGTCCAGCCACTCCTCGCCCTCCCGGAAGGCCGTCTCCACGGCGGTGACGGAGAAGGCGTTGTTCCGGTGGATGTCCATGTTGGTCCAGAAGCGGTCAAAGGTCTCCTTCTTGTGCCGGTCGGGGAAGACCACCGTGCTGGCCTGGAGGCCCGCCAGGTTGAAGGTCTTGGTGGCGGAGATGCCCGTGATCACGTTGGCGGCGATTTCGGGGGACAGGGAGGCGGTGGGGATGTGCTTCTTCCCGTGGAAGATGAGGTCGGAGTGGATCTCGTCGCTGACCACCAGAACGCGGTGCTTCAGGCACAGCTCCATCATCCGGCGGAGCTCCTCCTCGGTCCACACGATGCCGAGGGGGTTGTGGGGGCTGCACAGCAGGAACAGGTCCGCCTCCTGGAGCTTGGCCTCGAAGTCCTCCCAGTCCACGGTCCACTTCCCATCCTTCTCCGCCATCTGGTTTTCAATGACGTTCCGCCCGGCGAACTCCGCCATATCGTAGAACTCGCCGTAGACCGGGGTCTGGATGAGGACGTTTCCGCCCTGGGGGGTGTAGAGCTGGATACAGGCGGAGAGGGTCTGGACCACCCCCAGGCAGAAGCTCATGAGGGAGGTATCCGGGGCCCAGCCGTTCCGGCGGCTCTGCCAGTCCCGGACAGCCTCGAAGTAGCTGTCCGGCCGGGCGGTGTAGCCCCAGATGCCCTCCTCGGCCCGGGCCTTCAAGGCGTCGATGACGGGCTGGGCGGTCTTGAAGTCCATGTCCGCGATCCACAGGGGGATCACGTCCTGCGTACCGAACTTTTTGGCCCGCTCGTCATACTTGGCGGAGAGGTTTCCGCTGCGGTCAATCACCTGGTCAAAATTGTATTGCATCGTCTCGCGTCCTTTCTGAAATGATGGGATACTCGCGGCGTTTGGCGAATTATTAAAGCAAGAATCATGCCAAACAGCCGGTAAAAACAAGGCGGACTAAAAATCCGCCTTGAAATTGGATGGGCGCACAAAACCCCCGGGATCAATTTTGGCGAAATGCCGGGATTGATCCCGGGGTTTTTGCTTGGCGGAAGTTCCGTGCCCCGCTCGGGGGCCGGGTTTTAATTGGTTAAACTGGTTTAATTGGTCAAATGGTCAATGGTATTGACCTGTTTCCCAGAGGGCCCGGCCCTGGGGAGTGAGCTGGGTTCCGCCCCGGCCCCGGCTGACCCGGGCCAGGCCGCGGGCCGCCATGTCCGCCAGGATGTCCCGGACCTCCTTTTGGGAGAGGGGGACATGGGCTTCCCGGGCCTGGCGCAGCAGGGCCTCCCGGCCCATGGGGATCCCGGCCTCGGAGGCCTCGTAGAGCCGGGAGAGGAGGAATTGGAAAGCGCCGGAGGATTCCTCCTCCCGGGCCGGGGGCGCGGCGGGGCGGAGGGAGGAGCCGCCGGAGAGGAAGAGCGTGGGGGGCAGGTCCTCCAGGCCGATGTCCTGGTGGCCCGTGTAGATGAAGTACTCCACGGCGTTTCGCAGCTCCCGGATGTTTCCCGGCCAGGCGTGGCGGCGGAAAAAGTCCCGCACCGGCTCCGTCAGGCGGAAGGAGCCCCCCAGCTCCCGGCGGAAGTGCTCCGTCAGCAGGAACATGTCGTCCCCCCGCTCCGTCAGGGGCGGAATCAGGGCGGGCAGGGTGCTGAGGCGGTAGTAGAGGTCCCGGCGGAAGGAGCCCTCCCGGACCTTCTGCTCCAGGGCCTCGTTGGTAGCGGCCACGATGCGCACGTCCACATGGATGATCCGGTTGCCCCCCACCCGCATGACCTCCCGCTCCTGGAGGGCCCGGAGGAGCTTGATCTGCAGGGCGGGGCTCATGCCCTCCACCTCATCTAAAAAGAGGGTGCCCCCGTGGGCCAGCTCGAAGAGGCCGGGCCGCCCGCCCTTCTTGGCCCCGGTGAAGGCCCCCTCCTCATAGCCGAAGAGCTCGCTCTCCAGCAGGTTTTCCGGGAAGGCCGCCACGTTGATGGCCACGAAGGGCCCCTCCGCCCGGCGGCTGGCCTGGTGGACGGCGTGGGCGAAGAGCTCCTTGCCCGTGCCCGTCTCGCCGATCAGCAGGACGGGACTCTCGCTGCGGGCCATGCGGGCCAGGGTTTCCTTGGTCTTGCGGATAGCCTCCGACTGCCCCACCACGTCGGCGAAGCTGTACTTGGCGTAGTGCCCCTTGTGGAAGAGCTGGCTCCGCAGCTCGCTCTGCCGGGCCTCCACGTCGTTGAACCGCTGGAGCAGGGCGAAGGCCCCGATACAGGCGTTCTGCCGGATGACCGGGACCACCTCCACGCTGAGGTTCACGCCGCCCACCTTGACGGCCTTGACGGGCAGGGTTTGGCGGCTCTGGAGGCACTGGGCGAAGGGGATGTAGGGGAACACCTCCTCGCACCGCCGTCCCTGGACCAGGGAGGCGCTGACCAGAGTCATCTCCTCGGCGTGGCGGCTGCAGGCGAAAATCTCCCCCTTCTCGTTGACGCCCACCACGCCGTCCTCCAGGCTCTCCATTAAAATGTGGAACTGGCTCTCCAGGCGGATGGACCGGGCGAACATCCGGTCGAAGCTGTAGTTGCTGGTGGCCACCTCCTGGGCGTACTGCTGGAAGGCGGCCCCCTCCAGCAGGGACTCCAGGCCCAGCCGGAGGGCGATCTCGATCATCATGCCGGAGGTGCAGACCCGCTGGCCCAGGTCGATGACGGTCTCCATCCCCGGCGGGACGTAGCGCATCTCGTCCGGGGTCACGGCGATGTGAACGTCCGGCACCTCCGGCGCGTCGGGGTAGAAGGGGATCCAGTGGGTGTGAGTGATGCCGAACTGCTCCAGCTGGGCGATGGCCTCCCGGGCCATGGTCTGGGTCATGTTGACGAACAGCACCCGGCTGCCCGCCGGGAGCTCCTTGAGCTTCCGGAGCTCGCTCCAGCGGAAGGAGACCTCAATGGCCATGGTCTGGCTGTCGATGGGGATGTGGCGCATCAGCTCCTCCGGGGAGCCGTAGGCGTCGGTGGAGGCCACGAACAGGTCCGCCCGGTCCAGCACCCCGGCGGCGCTGCCGTCCAGCATGGAGAAGACGGAAATGTCCGCCGCCCCGGCGAACAGCCTGGCGATGTCGGATTTGTAGGACTCTCCCGCCCTGGGGTCCAGGGCGACGACGGAGATTTTCTTTTTTGCCGGCATGGCGGTCCTCCTTTTGGTTGAATTTCAACCAGTTTCTTTGACCAGTTAACCACAAATAAAGGCGGATTGCAAGGATTTTTCGGGAAAAACCCCGGCACGGGATTTGCTTTTATGGTATCATGAAGAACAGACGTTCAAACTTATTTTCAGAGAGGAGCTTCCCCTATGATCACAAAAGAAGAACTGCTGACCCTGCTGCATCAGGAGGTGGTCCCCGCCCTGGGCTGCACGGAACCGGTCTGCGTGGCCCTGGCCGCCGCGGACGCCAGCTGCGCCATCGGAGGAGACATCGTCTCCGTGAAGCTGGAGGTCAACCCCGGCATCTACAAAAACGGCATGAGCGTGGGTATCCCCGGCTTCCCCCGGGTGGGGTTGAAGTACGCCGCCGCCCTGGGGGCCAGCCTCCGCAACCCGGAGAAGGGCCTCCAGCTGCTGGAGGATCTCAGCGATGCGGTTTCCGCCCAGGCAATCGCCCTGGTGGAGGAGCGCCACGTGACGGTGTCCATCCGGCACGAGGAGGCCCAGCTCTACGCCCGGGCGGAGGTCATCACCACCGCCGGGGTGGGCGTCAGCGTCATCCGGGGCACCCACTCCAATATCATCCTCACGAAGCGGAACAACGAGGTCCTGCTGGAGAAGCCCTGGTCCGACGGGGGCGGCGACGCCCTCCACGATGGGCTGAAGGCCATGACGGTGGCGGAAATCCGCCGCCTGGTGGAACAGTGCTCCCGGGAGGAGCTGGCCTTCATGCTGGAGGGCGTGGAGATGAACGAGAGCCTGGCGGACTACGGCCTGGAGCACGACCCGGGCATCGGCATCGCCGGGACGCTGAAGCGGCAGATGTGCGAGGGCGACATGGGGAACAACCTGTTCAGCCGGGTCATGGCCCGGGTGGCCGCCAGCGCCGAGGGCCGCATGAGCGGATGCCCCTACGCCGTCATGAGCAGCGCGGGCAGCGGGAACCACGGGCTGACGGCCGTCATCCCCGTGACGGAGATGGCCCGGCATCTGGGGGCCTCCGACGAACGGCTGGTGAGGGCCCTGGCCTTCTCCCACACCCTGAATGTCTACATCAAGCTTTTCACCGGAAAGCTGTCCGCCACCTGCGGCTGCGGCGTCTCCGCCGCCACGGCGGCCTCCGCGGCCATGGTCTGGCTGATGGGAGGCACGGACGAGCAGATCGGAGGAGCGATCATCAACATGAGCGGGGACCTGACGGGCATGGTCTGCGACGGGGGAAAAATCGGCTGTGCCCTGAAGCTGGCCACGGCGTCCAACGCGGCGCTGATGTGCGCCTACCTGGCCATGGACGGCGTGGTCCTCCAAGCCACCAACGGCATCTGCGGCGCCACGCCGGAGGAGGCCATCCGCAGCATGGGCCGGGTCAGCGCGCCGGGCATGGTGGAGACGGACCGGACCATCCTGGAAATCATGATGGAAAAGGAGGACTGAGCGGCGGAAAGCCGCGCCCCCCAAGACGAAAGTGCCTAATGTCAAGTACAGCCCTCATTTCAATTGAAATGAGGGCTGTGCTTTTCTTTTTCGGCCCGGCGGCGTGATACCGGCCACTCGGCTAATCTCACTGTTTATCTCCGTTCACCACGTCGTGGTAATTCTCGATCAGCTGCTTGTAAGAGGATTCCACCTCCTCCCGGGAAACCGTCTGGTGGGCCGAGTGCGCCAGGACATAGTCGACCACCTTGGGGAAGGTGGCGGAGGTCATTACCAGCTTGACGAACAGCTCCTTTGAAAGCTCGCCGCATTGCGCCGCCTCTTCCCGGACAAAGGGGGAGAGGATGTAATAGCGGAACAGGCCGTATGGGCGGACACAGCCGGAGGGGCTTTCGGTTACAGCAAGAGCGGGGTAGTCTCTGGTCGCGGGAATCGCGTATCGTTTTGCTTTAATGCCCTCGTTTTCTGAACGTAAAATAGGTGCGGTGCTGGTCAGGAAAGGTATGGTATCGCCAAGTCCCAGCAGGAGCTCCCGCCGTATGTTTTGACTGTCCAGCAGAATCTGCTCTATCGCGTCAGCTTGGGTGCCGCGATAAATACATTCTTGGTTGCTTGGGTTTGAAATGGGGATAATACGGTTCCAAGAGACGCAACAGGTCTCATCGGTAAGCTCCGGATCAGCGATAACCTCCAAATCCTCCAATTCCGCTTCGTCATTAAGAATCGAAAGGAGGTTACTGTATGTTACTTCGTCCGTATCGGAATACGCATTGAACCAATCAATATCAATGAAATACTGATCCTCGGAAGAACGTATCAGGTCCCTTACAAGCTTTTCACATTTCTCAAATTTCCCGGTCGTTTTGGACTTTGAAAGAATAACGGCCGTATCTTCCATGCAGTCCAGAATTTTGCTGGGAATCTTCGACCTCTCCTGAGGGTCACAGGCCAGCCAGAACAAGTAGACGGGGAAGGACTGAACAAACGTCCGAGCATCTTGCACGGTTTCAAGCTGTTTCAATACGGTAGCTTTAAAAACACGAAACAGATCTTCCAGAATTTTCTTTGCGTTTTCATTGCCTGTGTACGTCAAAGAAGAACGGTCCATAGCAAGAGCTTCCTTTGCATCCAGGCCATAGATATCAAGCCTGCCTTGTATATGATCTAACCTATGGCGGATATCTTTCCTGATTTGAACGCCTTTAAAACAGATGTCAACGGGAAAGTGATTACTGTCTTTAAGGATAAACATCCCAAAACAGGCGGCCTGTGTATCCCAGATGGAAATTTCAGTACAGGCTTCATTCAGCTGGAACCGATAGCGGTTTTCCCACATGGGCCATGTGGACACACCGGAAGCGCAGATGGGAAGCTGTCCCGCGATTTCCAATTGACCGAGGGCGGCTTCCTCACAGGTCACGCGGATCGGGAACATGGATATTTTGCAATGAGCCTGGGCCGCGTCCAGAATACGGGCTTCTCCTATGTGGTCCTTTGACTCCAGCGGGTCCATATTGAACACGACATACATGCTTGTATATCCATTAGAAGAATAGCTGTACCGTTCCGGCAAACGGAAACGGGCGCGAATGACGGTTCCCCGGGGACGGAGCGCGGTGCGGTGAAGCTGGAGATATCCACCCGTACGGTATGTCTGGAGCGTAGCGTGGAAGGACTCCGTCCCGGTACTGGTATCAATTTCAAACTGATCCGTAACCAGAAAAATAGACTGCAGCCCAACGCCGAAGCCGGCGGTGGGGCGGAGCCAGTTGGGCATTTCCCGCAGGTCGTCCTGGATCTGCGAGGAGTTGGAGTTGCTTGTCCCGACGCGGCACATGTTCCTGAAGCCGTCGACGGAGATTCCCGTTCCGCAGTCCTCCACTTCGATCTGCGTCATGCCGTCCGGAGTGGTGCAGAGGCGGACCTGTATGGGGTAGCTGTTGTAGATTTCCGGCTTTAAATCGTAGGGCTGCAGCTTGGAGAAGTCGGACGTGGGGAGCCAGGCGCGGTATATCCCCGCTTTTAAATCGCGCCAGAGCTGCAGCTTTGAGGCGTCCATGGCGTTTTGGAGGATCTCCCGGACAAATACAAACCGGTCCTTATAGATGTTGGAGCCCTCGATGATTTGAAACGCCTTTTCCTGAGAGATTTCAAAACGGCTCCCGGCGAGCTCCTGGACGTCCTGCACTCCGTCAATCAGAAGCTCCTTCCGGTCAAAGCGGGGGGCGTATCCGCCCAGCTCTCTGGGGGCGATTTTGGGCCATTGCACGGTGAGGAAGTTTACCTCCTCCTCCAGCCAGGCGACAAGATTCCGGGTCTCCAGATAGGCCGGGATATTGGGGCAGTCGCTGCGGAATTGGATCTCCTCCGGCGTGACCAGAAGGTGCGTGGTCGCTTCATGCTTCTCCTTGTGCGGGACGGAGGATTCCGGCAGCGGGCCAAAGCTCAGCTCGCTGGCGGTGTTGAAGCGCCCGTTGTCAATGTCCAGGAGATCGCCCAGCCGCAGCATCATGGCGATAAACCGGGGATGCGCGTAATCGGAATGGACGCCGTCCGTCCGGTAGTCAAGCTTCAGCACCTCCAAGAGCGGTGCCGTGTGGATCTCGCAGATGTTTCCAAGCAGCTTGATGATGCGGGGCTGGATCAGCCCCTGGTGCCCGAGATCCAGGTTGAACTCCGGGAATGCGCTGCGGATGTAGCTGTGGGACATGCTTGCGTGCCGCCTCCGGAAATAAGCGGCGTTGATCAGATCGACATAGCGGTGCGCCTTTAGAGGCCACAGGGCGCCCTGGGTAATTTCCTGCTGCGCCGACTGGATAAAAAGCGCCGCCTCCCGGACCTCCCGGTCCTCGTTGGAGCACAGGGAGGCCAGAAATTGCTGGAAGTCCGGCCGCTCCCAAACGCGCTCGATCTCCGACCACTGGACGACCATGCCCAAATCGTGGGCATACGCCGCGTGAAGCAGCAGCCAGGTGTCCGTAGGGGAGAGGTTTTGAATCCTGTCCCCCAGCAGCATCTCCATTTTTGACAGAACCGCCTCTGCGTGGCTGGCGTCGTGCATGCTGAAATAGGGATACCGGGTCAGAGTGCTCTTCAGTATATTGGCGCAGGAGAGCTTGTTGAGGGTCCACGTGGAGTATAGATTTTGATAACTGGCGTGTTCCTTGCAGATAGCCTCCAGATGCGCGTCCAACCGATATTCCCGCATAACGATGTATCCTTTCTCCATTCCCGACGAATAAAAAGCTGTCCCGGGCGGCGCGGCGGAGAAGCTTTCTCCGGGCCGCGGGCCCCCGTGATTTGAATACCGCGTTTCTAGTTCCTTCCAACAGTATAGCACACCCGGGCTTCCAAGTCGAGGGAGAAGCAGATTGTTTACATTTAATTTCGGTTCGGAGCAAACCCTCCCGCGGGACAATGGGAGAAGCGGCTGCACGCGAGGCGGAGCCCGTCAGTACAGTGAGATTCCCTCAACGATTCGTAGAAACACCTCTCTATCAGGCAGCATATCTTCTGTAGAGAATGTAACGATAAGAATTTGGGTTGTTTCAGGGAAAGGTATCACGACCTGAAGAACATCTGTGGTAATCAACGACGCATCCCAGCCGTTGACCGTTATATCCTCAACAGCCGCGTCCTCTGTATTGACGCTCAAAACACCAGCTTCACCCAGGGTATCCAATATAATATTCAGGTATTCTCCATTTGGCCCTCTGTAAGTTTTCCTCACATAACATAGATTGCCTGACTTGATATTCTGGTCCGTTAAAGTCATTCCCTCCGGCAGCCACTCTACCTCAAACCCGGAAAATCCAGTTGTATCTGCCGTGTCTGTACCGCCGCCGAATCGATAATCCGTGTAACGGTCACAGACGTCAATCAGCAGGTTTAAGGTGTTGACACGCACCGTCTCGGACGCGGCAAAGGCAGCCGAGAAAAGAAGCATCGAAACGCAGGCCGCAATCGCAATCCGCTTGAAAACATTCCAGGAAATACGGCCCGCCTTCAGAGCGTTTTTCCTGGCAAACTCCCGGTCGATCACCCTGAGACAGCGTTTCATGGCGTCTTCCGGAACCGCCGCGCCGGGATCGTTCTTCAAACGTTCGTTTTCCTCCAGCAGCCGCTCTCCCTCCTGCCACGCAAGATCGTCCATCAGCAAGGCAAACAGAGCGTCCTCGTACTGCTCCTGCAGCTGTTCCCGCCTGGTCATTGCTCCTCGCCTCCCTCCGCTTTCATCAGCTTAAACGCCCGCCGCCGGGCGCGCGTCAATTTCATCCGGATGCTGCCTGCCTTGCAGTTCAGCATCTTCGCCAGGACTTCGTCGGAGTACTGCAGGATGTATTTCCCCTCTAAAAGAGCCCGGTCGTCCTTTGAAAGCTCCTTCAGTACGGAGGAGAGCCGCCCCCTCAGCTCCGCCGCCTCCAGCTGATCGTCCAGCGGGGGAGAATCGGATACCAGGCCGGCGGAAAAAGGCTCGTCGTCCAGGCTGCCCACCCGGGCGTTCTGCCTGCTTTGCCGCCTGGTATAATCAAAGGCCGTGTTCCTGGTGGCAGAGACAATATAAGCCGCGAGGACAGGCTGGGGCATGTCCCTGAGCAGGCTTACTTTTTGAATCAGCTTTACCAGGCTTTCCTGTACCACCTCCTCACAGGCGTCCTGCTGTAAATGACACTTGCGCGCGGTAAAAAACATCAGGCGGAAAAACTGTTGGTAGAGGTCCAGCATAAACGCGCGGTCGCTTTGATTGTCGGTCATTGTGCAGATCATGGCCAGCATATGTCATCCCTCCTAAATAGCCCTACATATAAAATGACGGAAGATACCGGATTTTGCAACAGGGAAAAAGGGCGCCAAAGGGCGCTTTTTGCTTTTTTTAGGGATGTTGCGTTTTTTGGAAAAGACTGTCTTATTCATTAGAGGGACAAAACCGGCGCGTCCTCCGCCCATGGAGAGAGGGCGTCCAGAGCCCCGGGCCGGAAAGGAGGGGGCGGCAGGAATAAAATTTCCCGCAATTTTCAAAACGGCGTAACATAATGTGTTCCCCCAGCGTTTACAAGGTAGAGCTGAGCGGGAGGCCATGCCCCTCCCGCCGGAACAAGAAAGGAAGGTTAACATGAAAAAACGAATCGCATCCTTTACAAGCGGCTTCTTCGCTGCCCTGGCCCTGTCTCTCTGCCTGACCACCGCCCTGGCGGCATCGGGGAAGGTGAGCTACAACTTCGCCAACGTGTCCCTGGACGGACAGCCGAAAATCACGGCGGGCCAGGACATCACCGCCGCCAACGGCCAGAAGGTCCCCGGCTCCATCCTCTACACCGACGCGGCGGGCGGGAAGACCAACTATCTGCCCATCCGCACCATCAGCGAGCTGCTGGGAACGGAGATTGGCTATGACTCCGCCACCAAGACGGTCCTTCTGGGAAGGCAGCCCGCCAAGCCCGCCTCTGATCCTCAGCCCGCCGCCGATGAAAACGTCATCGACCTCCGGACGCCGAAGACGGTGCCTGAAAACGCCCGCCGGGGCGACGCGGAGCTCATCAAGAGCCGGGGCGGCACCATCCTGCCGGACGACGACCCGGCCTCCTACCGGGGAAGCGAGAAAATGTTCAAAAATAAGGCCGGAGAGCTGTGGTTTGAGTACATGGTGGGGAACCCGGGCGTTCTGGACGACCAGAACAAAAAGATCGCGGAGGAGCACCTGGTAAACGGGGACTACCCCAAAAACAAAAAGGGCGAGAGCTACGGCCCCCCTCAGCTGGCCCAGTACGTGGGCTATGAGCCGGACCTGTTCTGGGTGCCCGATACCTACATAGCCGAGACGGGGGAGGGACTCCCTGAGGGGTACTACCGTCAGTCCGAGCGGGAGGCGGAAAGCGCGAAGTATGACGGCCTCTCCAGGGAGAAATGCCCCCATGAGTGGAGCATCCCCTTTTACGATTCCGAGGGAAATGTGATCGGCGAATACGAGCTGGGCTGCGGCGGGCACTTCGAGGGCATGACCATGGAGGAGGCCAAGAAAATTATGGCGGACCCCAATTGGGTCTGGTAATACAGCGGAGGCCGGGCGCGGCGGTTTCCCTGATGCAGCATAAGTAAACCGCGCATACTACCCATCAGGCGGGGCCCGCGGGCCCCGCCGCCGACTTCCACCGGAGGACCTTTTCCTATGATTTCAAACGCTCCGCAGTTTCGGGACCCCAAAATTGATCTGGTGAAAACCGCCGCCATCTGGAATGTGGTGCTGTGCCACGTGGCGGCGGCTCCCTTCTCCGGCGGCACGGTGGGGACCAGCTCCTGGTACGCGGCCCTGTTCTGGACCAGCCTCGCCCATGCGTGCGTTCCGCTGTTTTTCATGGCCAGCGGAGCCCTGCTGCTGAGGCCGGAAAAGGAGCTGACGCT